>JANLSD010000134.1:0-13386 GCA_031362245.1 Acaryochloridaceae cyanobacterium OTE_25_metabat_464
GAGGGTTACTGCTGCCATATCTATTGAGTCTCCTAATGACCAAGGTTGCGGAGTTTAGCACTCTCTACTCCTGAGTGCTAATTTACTGGAATGCCGCTAGGGTTCGCAATTGTAGACCTGTACGGGTTCCCGAACTAGCGCAGGATTAGAAGCTGCACCATGCCTGATGGGTTGCCTGAGACAAGATGAAGTTGAAAAGCCTCTACAAGGAGGGGAACCCTAAAGTAATAGATATTTCTAGCACTTAAAATTATTTATGAAGACCAAAAAACTGCTCATATGGGTTTGGTTTTTTATTCCACCTGCCACATGTTATATTTTCGCGACATGGATGAATCCGATTCTTGTGACTTGGATTATGCTCTGGCTTAAATTAATTGGAATTAATGAGTTTTTTTATTACTTTATTGATTTTGCTTTACGGACTTTGCTGATGGTCGAAACCTATGGGAGATTTTTCATGTTTCTGTCGTGTCAGTCTCCTAGGTTTGAGCAGAAAAAGACCATGGATTGGCGTCAGCTTAATCTCGATAGCTTTACGATTTATACTTATGATTTACAAAAGTTAGGTTTTGTCTTTCTTGGAGACTACACTGCGCCCAATTTCAGGGGAACACTGCGACTCTTTTCCAATCCCGAACTTGCTTGTTTTGCAGAGGTGGCACAACTTAAAGGGCAGCATATTTTTTGCACCATTTCTTGTGAACTTGAATCAGATTGGGCGATGGCTGTCACCAATCGTGAAATTACTTCCGACGAACGAGCGAGCAGTTATGCTTTTAAACGCTTGCCTCGCAAAATGATTAGATGGACTCCAAAGGTACCAGCGAAGGTTTTACTAAAGACGTTTTTAGATTGGCGATCGCAGGTAACGCAAGATCTATCAATCCAACCTTTGCAAGACACTTCGTTAGAGATGTACTTTTCTCAACTGCATAAATGGGATCGAAAAATGCTTCATCAAGTGTTGTTTTCTAGCATTACTTGGAGAATTTTGGAGTATATTTCTTATGGCTTCAAGCCCCAGACGGACTGGCTTGATAACTATCCTAAAGTCAAAGCTCGTCTAGCGAAGGCTGCGATCGATCAATCCTCCTAAAAAAACTAACCCATCAAGATGACAGTATCAATGACGTGGATGATGCCGTTGTCGGCTTCGATGTCTGCGGCAACGACGGTGGCGTTTTTAACTTCAAATCCATCGGAGCAGTCGATCTTGATGGGTGATCCTTCGATAGAGGTGACGGTGCCCAGTTTGGCGAGATCCGCTTGTGTATATTTGCCGGAGACGACATGGAAGGTCAGAATCCGTGCCAGTTGAGGGATGTTTTGGACGAGGGTTTGGATGGTGCCAGGTGGAAGCTTAGCGAAGGCTTCATCGGTGGGGGCAAAGACGGTGAAAGGGCCTGGGCTTTGGAGGGTTTCGACTAGGTTGGCGGCGCTGACGGCGGTGACGAGGGTGCTGAAGGAGGGGTTGCTAACGGCGATTTCTACGATGTTTGGCATGAGTTTGATGGGTGGCGAGGTTGGTTGAGTAGCTTGGTTGACGGGTTGAGGAATTTCGGGGGACTAGCCCCCCGTGTGCCCCCCATTGAGGGACGGCTGCGTCCCTCAAACTCCCTCCAGAAGGGTGCATGGGTGGGAGGCGCAAAATAAGTGGTGTCGGGACGGTTGAAGAAAGGATTTTTGTATCAATTCAAGATGCTGTAGGGGCGCAAGGCTTTGCGCCCTCTTTGAAAAATGCAACGCTCTTTACCGATAATCTGCCGATTGGATATCCCTCAACCGCGCCTCAGGCCGCTTAAACCGATCGATCTGAGCCTCAAAAAAGGCACGATTCGCCATCAAATGCTTCGGGTTTGGATCATCCAACGGATACAGCAACGCCTGCCGCAACGCCTGAATCACCGCAGAAGTTACACAATACATCGATCGCTGGAATGTAATCCCAAGTTGAATCAATATATCATCCTCCCCGCGACAATGCTGTTGATAATACTCCACCAAATAAGATGGCAGAAAATGCAGCATATCCTGCATCAATAAAGTGGGTGGAATCCCCGCAGAACCAACCGGAAAAACATCCGCGTACAAAATGCCGTAATGAAAATCCTTCTGCTCCGAAGGCACCTGTCCAGCCTGAGCATTGTAAGATTTAGTTCCTCGAAATGGCGCGGTACGATAAAACACCGCTTCTACATAGGGCAACGCAGCCTCATACAGCCACATAAAACCCTTCGATTTGGGAATAATCTCAAAACACTCCCCATTGATGTAAACGTGGTGGTAAATCGGGCGACCGGAAATGGCGAAAATCCCATTCACCAGGAAGTTCATGGCATCGGGCACACCTGCAAAGCCACCTTCATCAAAAATATCCGACATCTCAAAAAACACCGGAGCCATCACCTCCCAAAATAGCCCTAGGTTGGCAGTGTAAGACATCATCCGACACTGCTCTAAAAACATATCAGGGAACAGCTTATACAGCGCCAACATCGGCGGATTGTACTTGAAATAGGCTTTAATGGCGCGATCGGCATTCGCCCTGTACTCATCGCTGTCGAGATACCCATCAAACTGTCCCCAGCCCATATCCCGACCATGCCAGAGCATCGCCTGCATACAGGCTTCCGCAAATTCCATGTTGATGCGATCGTGGAACCAATGGTGCAGAATTCTGGGGAGTTTGCCTGTTTCGCCTTTTTCCATGAACTCCAAGAGTTCTGGATGAGCGGTGGCTTCTCCGCGCCAAATCCTTAGATCGGCATCCTCTCCGGCGTAGTGGTTGTGGAGATCTAGGTATTCTTGGGGCAGGAAATACTTAAAGAACGGTAGAGGATTGAGGAAGACGTTCTCGGCAATGTAGAGCAGGTCGCGCCAGTAAAAATCCATCGGCACGGCGTAGGCTTTGTAAATACCAATAATCTGCATCAGGTTTTCAGGGCTATCGGGTAGCATCGCGCCGCCTGCTTCAAGGCGATGGATCACCTCGGCAAATTCATGAGTAGAGGGTGGGAGTGTTGTCGGTCTCTCAAGGGTTTGCATGGTGGTATGCCTCTCAAAATTTAGATATTAAAGATTGGAATGGGTGTTCGGAAAAAGGAAGTATATTTTGCACTACCCCCCTCAATCCCCCCTTATAAAGGGGGGAAGAATATTGACTGGCTCTCTTACTCTACAAGGGGAGGGCTGGGGTGGGGTAATGCAGGGTTGAAGGCTGTACCAACCACTTTTATAAGCTCGCCGAAACAGAATCCCGACTTACTAACGCCGTAAGAGACGGTGCCAGCCCTCCTATTCCTGAAAGCTTCGGCGTATTTTCATACACAGCCGCCACCTGAGCCATCGCTGCTGTGGTCGGTTCACTCCAATGCACCAACCAGTAAGGCTGTATACCTAAAAATAGAATGACGGCAGCCAATAAAAATGCAGGAAATCGTTCTGACCACAGCACTTTGGGATAGTAAGCCAAAGCACTATCTAAGCGACCAAAACAGGTTCGATTCAGCAAAATAACGAAGTAGACAGCGGTGAATCCAGTTCCAACCACACAAAGAAGCGTTTGCCATGGAAACACAGCATAGCTGCCTTGGAAAACCAAAAACTCTGCAATAAATCCAACCATTCCAGGAATCCCTGCACTCGCCATGCCGCCTAAGACCAGCAAAGCGCTGATATAAGGCAAGCCTCGCACCGGACTCATTAGCCCATTCAGTGCAGAGAGTTCGCGAGTGCCAACCTTAGCTTCAATAATGCCAACCAAGTAAAATAGCAGCGCCAGAATAAATCCGTGGGCAACCATTTGGGAAACTGCACCCACAATGCTTAGTTCTGTGAGTGCCGCACCGCCCAATAGCACGTAGCCCATGTGTCCAATGGAGCTATAGGCCACCATACGTTTTATGTCGTGCTGGGCGATCGCAGCCAACGCCCCATACATCACAATTACTACTGCCCACACCGCTAATAACGGCGCAATACTTGTCCAAGCTTCAGGAAGTAATCCGAGTCCAAACCGAAACAGACCATAGGTACCTAGTTTTGCCAGCACACCGCCGAGCAGAATGGCGATCGGAGGAGAGGCTTCAACATAGGCATCCGGTAGCCAAGTATGGAAAGGCACTAAGGGTGTTTTGATACCAAAGCCCAAAATCAGAATGCCAAGCAACAGCGTTTGAAACACGAGAGGAATAGAGCTAACTACCTCCTGAACAGCCTCGTAGTTAAAGCTTGTGGCATGACCCAGCCAAGTCAGACCTAAAAAGCCCACCAAAATTAAAATGCCAGAGACTGCCGTGTAAATTAAGAATTTGGTCGCTGCATAGCCTCGCTGAGCGCCACCCCAAACCGCAATCAGTAAATAAAGCGGAATGAGTTCTACTTCAAAAAACAGGAAGAACAGCAGCAGATTTTGGGCTAAGAACGCCCCTGTCACCCCTGCATTCACCAGCAATACCAGCGCATAATACAAGCGCGGACGAATGGTTTTGGCAGGGCTGCTGTAAATTGCAATCCAAGTCAAGAGGCTGTTGAGCACCACCAGGGGTAAAGACAAGCCATCTACTCCCAGGTAATAGCTTAAGCCTAGTGGCTCAATCCAATCCAGGAGTTCGCGCATCTGGAACCCAGATTGGGTGAGGTCAAACTGAGTGACCACCCAAACGGTTAGCGCAACCAAAACACTTCCGACAATGAGGGCAAACCGTTTTGGCCATTGCTCTGATAGGCTTTGCGGCCAAAACCCGATCAACACTGCTCCAAGAACGGGTAGCCAAATTAAAAGACTTAGCATCACAACCCCTTGACTTCAACTGCAAAAAACATTACCAACCCATCACCCAATCAAGGAAACCGTTCCCAGATCAAGGTCGTAGTACCCTCCCACAATCTTGAGCTTGCCTGCGGTGATGAGGTCAGTCAAAACTGGGGATTTTTTGAGTTGCTCCATTTGGTAAGTAATATTAGCCTTACAAGCATTTTCTAAAGGATCGCCAGCCAGACCTTTGGCTTTGGCTAACGAGGGTCTAATGGCATCTAATAAGCTTCCAATTTGCCCCGGGACCAAGGCACCTTTTAGTGTCGCCTCCACAGCACCACAACGCTCGTGGCCCATCACAAGCAGGACTTTGGCTCCCAAAACAGCCGTGCCAAATTCTAAACTCCCAATTTCTTCAGGGGTTGCGACATTTCCTGCAACCCGGCACACAAACAGGTCGCCTAAGCCTTGGTCAAACACAATCTCCGAGGGCACTCTTGAGTCTGCACAGCTTAAAATAGCGGCAAAGGGTTTCTGTCCTGCTGCAACTTCCTTGAGTCGAGCCGTATCTTGGTTAGGATGCTTTTTTTTATTGCTCACAAAGCGTTGATTGCCTTCCATCAATCGTTTCAGCGCTTCATCCGAGGTGATTTTGCTTGGGGGTGCAGGTTTAGATACATCACTGGCGATCGCCACATCCGCTTCGCTCAGCATTTTGCCCAGGCCAACTGCTGCAATGCCACCACCGACAGCACCTGCCCCAAATTTCAGCATCCGACGACGAGAAACATTTGAGTTTAAAGAAGAATTATTCATGTTTTTTGATTTCACTCCAACACCGTTAAATTCGCTAGAAAAAATTAGACCGTAAGAAAAGACCAAGCCAACATTAGCCCGATCACCGATATGCCCACCACAATGGTTAAGACATAAGACTGGGACTGCCCCGAATTACTAAACTTCAGGCTTTCGCCGCTCAAAATCGAGGCCAGCCCAATGGCATTAATAAAGCCATCCACAATAAAGCGATCCACCCAGTCAGTAATCTTTGAGAGCACCGCAACGCCCAAAATAATGGTGACGCGGTAAATCTGAGGAGTGTAGAAATCTGCAGCGAGTAGCTTTTGAACCGCCTGCACTGGAAGTTTGATGGGCTTTTGAATCCAGGGGCTAAGGTAGGCCACTGCACCTAAACTCAGTCCCAAAATGCTAGACCACGTTAAAACCAGCGCCGCATCTTTATTCAGGACTGCCCAATCTGGCAGCAGATGCAGGGTTTGCAAGATCAGCGGTAAATGCAGCGTCACACCCATCGCTAAGGTCATGGGAATAATCATCGGCCACAGCACCTCAGGGGCACGCACCGTCATCGGCGTTGGCTTGCCGCCAAAAATCAAAGCAAATTCACGGGTGAGACTAAAAGCGGTCAGGGCATTAACGAGCAGTACGACCCCAACCAGCACTGGATGCGTTCCCCACAGTCCATCAAGCAGTTTGAGCAAGGCCCAAAACCCACCGAGGGGTGGAAACCCAATCAGGGCAAACATCCCTACGAGATACGAAATACCTGAAATAGGGCGACGAGACCATAGCCCACCCATTTGCGTGAGGTCTTGGGTGATGTTAGACCAAACCACGGTTCCGGTACTCATGACGAGAAGTGCCATTGCGATCGCATGAATCAGCACCAGCAGCAGCGCCGCCTCATCCTGCTGAGTTCCCACCGCAATGAACACCAGCCCCATGTAGGCCGAGACACTATAGGAGAGGGCACGTTTGATATCGATTTGGGCGATCGCAATCAAAGTCCCGCACACCGCACTCACCACCCCAATCCCAATCATGGTGCTCATCACCACAGGGGAAAGGGCAAGCACAGGCTCTAGCTTAATCAGCACCCAGGCTCCAGTGGCAACCACGACGGAGTTACGCAGGATGGTACTGGGCAGCGGCCCTTCCATTGCTTCATCCAGCCAAAGGTGCAGCGGAAACTGAGCGCATTTGCCCATCGGCCCTGCAATTAAGGCCAGCCCCAGCAAAGTGGCAGTCCCAGGCGCTAAGATAGGACTCGTTTCAGCCCATTGAGCAAGTTCGGTAAAATTCCAGGTTCCAGCAATGGGAAGCAAGGCCAATACGCCCATTAGCAAAAGTAAGTCACCCACCCGTTTGGTCAAGAACGCATCTCGTGCGCCGCTCACCACCAAGGATTGGCTAAACCAGAGTCCTACTAATACATAGGTACCTAAGGTCAAAACCTCCAAAATCATGAAGCTAAAGAAGATGGAGTTGCACAGCACCAAGGCGCACATCCCCGCTTCAAAGAAGGCCAGAAAGCCAAAAAACCTTGCCCAGCCCCAGTCCATCTCCATATAGCCCACGGCATAAAGCTGCGCCATAAAGTTCAGCCCCGTCACCAGCGCCATTGCGCCAATAGACAGCGCCGAAAGTTCCAGGGGGAGGGTCAGATCTAGATTTGCGACCTGAAGCCAGGGCAAAGAGACCTGCTGTGCGGGATGTCCCCAAATTCTGGTCAGGGCGATCGCGCTATGGACAAAGGAGAAAAAGGTCATCAAAAGATTGATATAACCGGCGGGTCGTGGTCCTGTGCGAGACAAGATCCCTGGCGACCAGGGGATCGTTAATAAGGCTCCTAACAGGGAGTAACACGGGACTAACCAAACGGTTTCAATCCAATACTGGGGCATAGGATGTATACCTATTTATCTATGGATTGAGTCCAGATTATCGCTTTTTATCTATCATTGAAAACTGGATTTTGAATAATATTCATAGATAAAGTCTATTTGTATGCTGATTCAAATCATCCAAGCCAATGGATGACTTACGGGCAAAGAGATTGGCGCGTCAACGGGGAGCATTCCATTTCAGCAATTCTCATTATGGAAACTTAGTGCAAAAGGCATTGAGAACATGCCTTACACCCTGCATTACCCCCCTCAATCCCCCCTTGCTCTGGGCGTAGCCGCTCTGAAAGAGCTAGGGGGGGGAAGAAGAGACCAGTCTATGGCTCCCTCCCCTTGGCAAGGGGAGGGCTGGGGTGGGGTAGTGCAAGGTCTACAGGCTGGAATCTACTGTTTATGACTAATTCCGCATAATGAGAATTGCTGATTCCATTTCGGGATCTACGGTTGAATAATATACCGTTGCTCTCAAATTCGGAGGGCGCAAGGCCTTGCGCCCCTACCAGAGATGTCATGTAGGAGCGCAAGGCTTTGCGCCCCTTGCAAAGTACCTAGATTCGACCGATCCCTAATTCCCCAACAAAAAAGTTGGCAACCAAAACCATGATCGCCAACCCCTAAGACTGTACTTATAGAATCTATCAATCCATCAAAAGATAGATACTCATTACATCTATTTAATGCTCAGCCGCCACAAAATCCATGTCTGCCTGCTTCGCAATCTGGCGACCCTCAGTAAACAGAAAATCCAAAAACGTCTTGGCCACCACCGAGAGCTGCTTACTTTCGGGATAAATCACATACCAATGCCGCTGAAGTGGAAACCCTTCCACATCCAAAATCGTGAGCGGCCCATGAATTCCCTCCAACGCCAATGAATGGCGTGACAGCACCGAAATTCCCAAGCCCCCCACGATCGCCTGCTTGATCGCCTCATTACTCCCAATTTCCATCACCACATTCATCTCAACGCGGTTCTCTGCAAAAAAGCCTTCCACCGCCATCCGCGTCCCAGACCCAGATTCCCGCATAATGAATGGCTCCTCTGCCATGCGCTGAAGCGAAATGGACTTCTGATGGGCTAAAGGGTGATTGTGGGGGGCCACCACCACCAAGGGATTCTCCATCACAGGACGCACCACAATATCTGCGCTCGTCGAAGGCTGTCCAATAAAATATAGGTCATCCAGATTTTGGTCTAGACGGTCTAACACCTGCTGTCGATTGGTCACTTGAAAGGCGATTGTGATACCAGGGTAAAGCTGCCGAAAAGGGCCAAGCAGTCTAGGCACAAAGTATTTTGCCGTAGTAATGGCTGAAAGGCGCAGTTTGCCCTGCTTCATGCCTCGCAAGTTCGCCAGGGTCATTTCTAAGTCTGAAAACCGAGTGGAAATATCGCGGCTACTTTTGAGAACTTCTTCCCCTGCTTCGGTAAGGTATAAGCGCTTGCCCAATTGCTCAAACAACGGCATCCCGATTGCCTTCGTCAACTGCTTCATTTGCTGAGAAACCGTAGGCTGAGTCAGATACATTTCCTCGGCGGCTTTGGTGAAGCTACCATGCTTGGCGATCGCCTCAAAAACTTGGAGCTGATGGAGAGTAGCCTGCTTCACAATGCGCGTTCCTTGGATATTTCTGCGATCGCTTCATTACCCTTATTATATATAGATAATCCTTATTGAGATATATTCTTAATAGGATAATACCTATGGCAAACATTGATAAAAACAGATATCGATAGACAAAACTCTATCGAATTAGTGACTCGGCTTTGTAGATGGATATGGTTTTCAGCTTGACATAAATGGCTGAAGTGCCTGCTTAAGAAGGAAAGTATGCTCAACTAATTTTTATTTTTTCAATCTAAAACTCCATCATGAGGATTATTTAATTCACACTTTAGGGGGGCTGTTTTAGCTATCTTTTAATGCATTTTCTTTTTGATTGACTTAGATAGAAGTTGTCTATGGAAAATTGAGAATTGTGGATTAAATCGGTTGCTTCATTGTCCCATCCCTGGCTTGCAGGCCCTCCCTCTCATGGGCCATACTGTCCAGCAATAAGGCGTTTACCCCGAAGGGCAGTAACATTATGGTTCCTGGTGAAATTCTTGTGGAAGACGGCGACATTGAGCTGAACGTTGGTCGCCCTACCGTCCAGATGCAGGTGGCCAATACCGGCGATCGCCCCATCCAAATCGGCTCCCATTTTCACTTTTTTGAAGTCAACACCGCCCTGACTTTTGATCGCGCTGCCGCCCGTGGAATGCGGCTGGATATCCCCGCAGGTACCGCTGTCCGATTTGAGCCAGGGGATGAAAAGTCAGTGACGCTCGTGGCCTATGCAGGCTCTCGCGAAGTTTATGGGTTTAACGCCCTAATTGAGGGCAAGTTAGAGCCAAAATCTAAAGGAGAGGGGAAAAAGAAAAAGTAAGGCTCCCGCCCCAGCTCGATCCAGTTTTAGCCCCAGCAAAACGCTAAAATCGTATAATAAATTCCCCTATGGGAGAGCATTTCCACTGCGATGTCATCCTCTCCACCAATCCTGAAGGTGCTCCCCCCTGAGCAAATTCAGCCCCTAACCTTTAGCGATCGCCTCACCAGCCTTCTCAATCGCCTCCAAATTTCCTCTGAGTCGCTCACCTTAGTAGCGGCGTTTTTGGTTGGGGGAACGACGGGGTTGGCGATCGCCCTCTTCCGCTACCTCACCCGTAGTATCGAATACCTGAGTTTTGAATCCCTTATGGGGGTTGTTTCTCCCTTGGGGCCTTGGACTCTGGCAATCATTCCTACCGTTGGGGGTCTTCTGGTAGGGCTGCTGCGATGGTGGCTACCGCAGTTTTTTGGTCAAGGTTGGAGTTCTCTTCTGAGCGACAGCCGGGATCAGGCCATTTCGCCGTTGCGTCCAGTCCTTAAACTATTAGGCGCAGCCCTTTCCTTGGGGACAGGTGCATCTCTTGGGCCAGAAGGCCCTAGTGTCGAAATTGGTGCAAACATAGGGGTGTTGCTGGGGCAAGGCTTTCAAGTTGCCAAAGAACGCTACAGACTTTTACTAGGTGCAGGAGCCGCAGCAGGCTTAGCGGCAGGGTTTAATGCCCCCATTGCAGGCGTCTTTTTTGCCCTTGAAGTTGTTTTAGGTCAATCCTTTACAACCCAAGGTGCAAGCCTTATCCTGCTTTCCGCTGTCGTTTCATCTCTGATTGCCCGAGCGGTCTTTGGGGTGCAGGCAGAATTTGACCTGCCCACCTATCAAGTGCTCAGCAACTGGGAATGGCTGTGCTACTTGGGCTTGGGAATCCTCGCCAGTGGCGTTTCGCTGGCCTATACCCAAGCGATTCGCCTTAGCCAACAGATGTTTCAAGGCGAGTTACCTGCTGTCGCCTGGGTGGGTCGCATTCCCCCACTTTTAAAGCCTGCCGTTGGGGGTTTAATTGTTGGTCTTATTGCCTTGGGCGTGCCACAAATTTTAGGAGTAGGCTACAGCACCTTGGAGGTCATCTTAAAGGGGGGTGCCTTTCCCCTCAGCGTGCTGCTAGTTATGCTGCCCGTGAAGCTATTGGCGACGGCTTTAAGTTTGGGGAGTGGACTCGTCGGCGGTATTTTTGCCCCTGCTATGTTTCTGGGTGCATGTCTTGGGGAGATCTACGGGCAGGTACTCAATACCTTTTTGCCCCCCGCCATTGCCGATGTGATTGCCTCCCCCGCCGCCTACGCAATGGTGGGAATGGCGGCAGTGCTGGGCAGTAGTGCCCGTGCCCCACTGACAGCCATTTTGCTGTTATTTGAGCTAACCCGAAACTACGTCATTATTTTGCCCCTCATGGCAGCAGTGGGCGTTAGCGTTTGGATTGTAGAGCGCATGAATGCAATGCCCGCAGTCCAGGCTTTGGCCCTACCCCAAATGGGCGTTAACGTCCGCCAAACCGATGACCGCGATTGGCTTCAGCACATGACCGTTGCAGAGGTGATGGGGACTGGCTATACCGCCCTAGCTGAGACAATGACGGTGGTTGAAGCGGGCTGGGCAATGGTAAAGGCTAAGCGCTCAACCATTTTGGTTTGGGACGGGGCGCAGCAGCTCACGGGTATTGTCACCTTGGCAGATATCCGGCGACATTTGCCCCCTGCCAGCTCTTTGGCAGATAAGAATCTTGTGCCGCCCAAAACCCTTAAGGATATTTGCACAAAGGAAATTCTTTATGCTTACCCCAATGAATTGGTAAAGGAAGCCACCGAGCGGATGGTGGCAAGGGGTTTACAGTTGTTACCCGTCGTTAATGCAGCCAATCCACGGCAGATTTTGGGTGTTTTAGAGCAGTCTCAGGTGAACCTTGCCGCAGATTTTGCCAGTACTCAAGCGGCGCTAAATACCTATCTTCTGGCTGGGCTAGAAGAAGTCCCTGTCTATCGCTAGTAATCCTTTTCGTTGATAAATCTGCTGTCCCGTAAAAACTGAGGTGCCCACCAATTCCAACGTCCCATCAGCCGCATTGTGGCAGGCACAAGCAGCATCCGAATCAGCGTGGCATCGATTAAAACACCCAAGGCAATGCCCAATCCCAGGGCTTTTACCGTCACGATACTGGTCAGCGCAAAAGCTCCTGTAACCACCATCAGCAGAAATGCGGCGCTGGTAATAATGCCGCCTGTGCGCTCAACGCCTTCCACCACACTGAGATGATTATTCTGGGTGCGATCGTAGGCTTCTTTAATGCGGCACAACAGAAACACCTCATAGTCCATACTCAGCCCAAACAACACACAAAACATCGTGACCGCAATTAACGTGTCGAGATAGCCCAGTGGGGTGAAGTTGAGCCATTCATGGAGATGACCTTCTTGGAAGACAAACACCAGCAGGCCAAAAGATGCGCCCATTGAGAGTAGGTTCATAGCGATCGCCTTAAGCGGCAGCACCACTGAGTTGAGCAACAGGCAAAGCACCACAAACGTAACGGTCAGCATAGCAGCCAATACGATGGGGAAGCGCTCAGCAACCACTTGAATGGTGTCGAGTTGACGGGCGATCGCACCCCCAATTTGTAGGCGCAACCCCGTTGGTGAAAGTCCGCGCAGTTTGGCTATCAAGGCTTTGGAGTCAGCGTTATTGCTGCCCGTTCGGCTTTTGAGAATGATTAATGTGGTAGATGGACTGCTGAGCTGTTTGACTGCTTTGGCTAACGGAGGCGGTAGTTGCTCAGGTCTCTGATAGAGCTGCTGATAGGCTGCCAGATTTAATTTAGGATCGAGATTAAACAGGCTGTAAACGTTGGCAATTTGCGGATCTTTTTTTAAGTCATTGACCAGCTGAAACAAGGTTGCGACATGGGCGCTGGAAAGGATTGGCTCCCCAAGCGTGGCGGAACTTACCGCCAGTAAAATAGGAACTGTTTGCCCGATGCCAAACGCGTTCTGCAAGACCTCAACACCCTGCCGTGAGGTGACATTTTGGGGCAGAATGCTGTGGTCTCCCAATCCAAAACGAGCGTGTTGGAAAGGCGAACTCAAGACTAAAATGATGACCATTACAAAGGCAATGGCGGCAACGCTGTGGCGCATGGTGTGACGGGCGATCGCGCCCCAAATGCCTGCCCTCAAGGAAGACGGTGGCAGGATCCGCCAACGGTTGATGCCTGTTCCTACCAGACTCAAAAGCGCGGGGACAAGGGTTAATGCCACCGCCACGGAAACAAACACGATGATCGCCCCTGCAATGGCAAGCGAACGTAAAAGCAACACGGGAAAGCACAATAAACTCAACAGGCCAATCCCCACCGTCAGCCCGGAAAAGAATACGGCTCGTCCCGCTGCATCGACGGTGCGAATGACGGTCTGTTCTACGGAATCGGGTTGCAGTTCTTCGCGGAAGCGACTGACGATCAGGAGGGAGTAGTCAATGCCCAGCCCCAATCCCAGCATTGTGGTG
>JANLSD010000046.1:0-14992 GCA_031362245.1 Acaryochloridaceae cyanobacterium OTE_25_metabat_464
GGTTATAAAAGCCTGCATTTTCCACAACCACGTCGGGGTTATGCATGAACATAACGTGTCCACGGTTTTGGAGAGGGGCTGCTGCGCCATTTTCGGTCTCGAAGCTGACGTTACGGGTGGTATTGGCGACGTAGAGGTTCAGGCTATTTTCGTAGCCAACAGGACGGGTATGGTTAAACCGCAGGCGTGTGTTATCGCCCACATGAATGTCGTTGTTTGTAAACTGAATCCGGTTGCCGTTGATGGCGGTAATGGTCAAAACTTCGTCATGGAAGCGGGTGTTGGTGGTATCGTCGCCCCAGTGTTCGTAGGCGGTTCCGCCTAAAACAAGCTGATCGCCTATTTTCCAGCCTAGGGGGCTGTTGTCGCCTGAGGGCAGATTAAGGACGAGTTCGTTGTCTCCAGCAAATGCGTTTTGGGTAAGCCCTGTAAAGTCAAGTTTGTCGGCTCCATAGATGCTGGCATGTCCGTGGCTAATCAGGCCACGACCGAGTTGAGTTGGATCTAAGGTGGAGTCGATGGGGCGATCGCCCGTAAAAATAATTTGCGCCAGTTGGCTGCTCTCAATGGGATGGTTGGCGTCCCCGATGATAAGGCTGCCTTGGGGCGTGACGACAAACGTATCAATCAGTAGTTTTGTGGTGTGGTCTGGTGCAAATTGAAGGGTGCCATCAACCCGAATCGTATTAATGCGGGCATCACTTTTTGCATCGTAGGTGACAGTCAATCCAGGCTGAATCCATACATCCGCCCCATCACCTGGAACGACACCATTTTGCCAAACGCTAGGGTCAAACCAAGAGCCATTTTTTTGAGCAATAAAGGTTGCTTTTGAGATTGGAACTAAGTCTAGTAAAGCAGTTTGCTCTTTTTGCTCTACGGAGCCAATAGCGTGAGACGGTGTAGCAGCATTTTGGATGGTGGGGAGGCTGGTATTGACAAACATGAAAGTTTATGGTCAAAAATCTGTTGGGCTGTTCTCCTAATCAGAGTGCCCAAATCAATTACGTATCTTCATATTTGAAATTTTGGATCTCTAACTCAATGCTGTGATTGAGCGCGTAAACATCTTACTGCTGTAGCCTTTATGCCCATGAAAAGCATGACTGCAAAGAAAAATAAGCGCTCCTGAACACGCTATCGTTGTGGTAGCCTTACTGGGCTTGATCTGTGATGAATTTTGGTTTGAGCTGTGGGTCAACCTACCTATTCTTTTGTGATTCCGCTTTACAACGAAGAAGAAACGCTGACAGAACTCTATCGTCGGCTTACGGCTCTCTTTGATACGTTAGACGGCGAGAGCGAACTGATCTTGATTGATGATGGCAGTCGCGATCGCTCTTTGGTGATGCTGCGATCGCTCCAAACTCAAGATCCGAGGGTGCGCTACATCAGCCTGGGCCGTAACTTTGGACATCAAATTGCCCTATCGGCGGGGCTACAGTTTGTCACGGGGAAAGCGATTATTGTGATGGATGCGGATTTGCAAGATCCCCCTGAAATTGTGTCCCAACTGATTGAGCAATGGCAGACAGGGTATGAGGTGGTGTATGGACAGCGCCTCAGCCGCACGCAGGAAAGTTGGTTTAAGCGGCTGTTGGCCTACGGGTTTTACCGTGTGCTCAAACGCCTTTCCGATGTAGACATCCCCTCGGATACGGGGGACTTTTGCCTGATGGATCAGGCGGTTGTAACGCTACTTAATCAAATGCCGGAGCGGAATCGTTATATCCGAGGGCTGCGGGCTTGGGTGGGGTTTCGTCAAACTGCGGTGCAGTTTCATCGTCCGGGGCGGTATGCAGGCTCGGTGAAATACACGTTTCGCAAATCTCTGGCTTTGGCGATCAATAGCATTTTGGGGTTTTCTAAGGTGCCGCTGCGGCTGGCAACTTATTTGGGGCTATTTTCAGCGGGGTTTGCGGGCGTTATGATGCTGCTGACGATTTACTGGCGGTTTTTTGATGATAAGACCCATCGATTGGAGGGGTTTGCGCTGATTACGATGGCTGTATTTTTTCTGGGGGCGGTTCAGTTGATCTGTATCGGTATTTTAGGGGAATATATTGGTCGGATTTATGAGGAGGTTAAGGGGCGTCCTCTGTTTACGATCAAGGAGTTGGGAGGGCTTGAACTCTCGAAATTGAATTCACAGGTTTAATCTGGATTGATAGGCTACGGTGTAGACATAAGTTTGAAGAACTTCAAAACTCTGCATTCGATCCCCCCTGCCCCCCTTAAAAAGGGGGGATCCACTCATATTTCTTCTCTTCTCACCCCTTTTTAAGGGGGGGTGGGTGGGGATCAAAGGTGTTGGCCATTGTCACATTGACTTGTATGTGTACACCGTAGGGATTGATAGGTGGGGGAGGTTGAAAGTTTGTCTAATGAACTAATCACTTATCTGCACCGTGTTCCGGCGATCGCCCATTCAATTGGCTCAGGTGAATTTGATGATGGCGGTTGGTGGGTCAAATTTTCATTAGATATCTCCCATCCACTCGCTTGGAATGTTATTCAGGAGTTGGGTCACGTTCTAAATTATTTATCAGTCGAAGAGCGGCTTCCGACAGTCTTCATGCCAGTCTCGCCGCCGCCATATCTGAATGGTGGTCCCAGTGAGTTTCTTTCTTGGGTGATTGAGTGCCACGACCCAATGTTCAAACCCTCCAACGCAGCGATGTGGTTGGAGGGGCGTTTACCTCGACCAGTTGAGGATCTTATGGAATGGGAGTCACCTTAGTTAACACTATGGCTGGCTTTGGCTGGGTGCAGGAGTCAAATTAAACAACATTTGCAGCGACTGCATCGCCCGTTGCCGTGCTTCAATATCTTGCTGCGCTCGAAGTTGAACCATTGGGTCATGCAAAATCTTATTCACAATGCCCCGCGTCAGCGCCTCAATCACCTCTTGGTGCTTATCTGCAAACTCAGTCCCCAGGCGTGACAGCGCCTTCTCTAGCTCCTGCTCTCGAATGGTTTCAATCTTGGCTCTTAGACTGCTAATGGTGGGCACCGTCTCCAGCGATCGCCACCACACATCAAACGCTTCTAACTCTTCTTCCAGTAGCGTTTCGGCTTCCATCGCCATTTGACGACGGCTTTCTTGGTTTTGGGCCACCACAGCCTTCAGATCATCCACGTTAAAGGCGCGGATCTCAGCCAGCTCATTCACGTTGGAGTGGACATTACGAGGGACGGCAATATCCACGATCATCATTGGAGCGCGATCGCTGACGATTGGCTCTAGGAACGCTCGATCCAAGATCGGTTCCATTGCTGAGGTGCTGGTAAATACGAGGTCTGAGCAGGCCAACACAGTCCCCATTTCAGAGAGATGGCACAGGGTCAGCGTGGTGTCTTTGAAAAGGTTGGCTAGATCCTGCGATCGCTGTAAAGACCGATTCAGAATCGTAATCTGAATGGCCCCTTTGCTGATCAAATGCTGCACCAACAGCCGCGACATCTTCCCCGCGCCCAAAATCGCCACACGACAATCTGATAAATCATCCACTTTCATCTGGGCCAGCTCCACCGCCGCTGAGCTAATGGAAACCGCTCCGGTTCCAATGCTGGTTTCAGTCCGCACCCGCTTACCCGCAGAAATGGCCTGCTTAAAAAGGCGATTCAAGATAGGGCCAGCACCGTTGTACTGCTGGGCAATCTTGTGGGTATGCTTCACTTGGGACAAAATCTGCCCTTCGCCCAAAACCAAGCTATCTAAACCAGAGGACACTCGCATCAAATGCATCACCGCATCTTGATGGAGCAGCACAAACAAATGACTTCGCAATTCTGCTAGTGAAATCTTGCTCCACTCCGCCAAAAACTGGGTCAGCTCACGCACCCCATTTTCGGTTTCTTTGGCAATGACATAAATCTCTAAACGGTTGCAGGTACTGAGGATTGCAACCTCTTCTAGGTGGGGGTAGCCCTTAAGCTGTGCGATCGCCCTTTCCTTGGCGTCATCTGGCACACTCAGTTTTTCGCGAATTTCCACTGGCGCTGTCTTGTGGCTAAGCCCGACAACCGCAATATTCATGACTCCTCCCGTCCTATACCCTCTTATTATCTCGGTCTTGATGGAATTAAACGGTTTTTAGGTTAAAAAAATTTGCGAATTAAAATCTCAGTCAAAAAATACACATTGTAGGGACGCAAGGCCTTGCGCCCCTACGAAATATCAGAACTTCAACCAACCATTAGTGAAGTTGGAGTGACCGTGGTTTTGCATCAAAGCGGTGAATGGTATCCACAAACCGAGCCGTATTGGACTGGGTAGAGATAACCAAAGACTGCGTTCTCGCGCCACCTGCAAAGAACCGGACACCCTTCATCAAGGTACCTGTGGTAATCCCGCAGGCTGCAAAGAGAACGGTTTCGCCACAGGCAAGTTCATGGGCATCGTAGACCTTATCGGGGTCATTGATGTTCATACTTCTAAGGCGTTCGAGGTTGCTTTCTTTGCTTTCCCCGATCAAACCAGTCTTCACAATTTCAGGATCATAAACCAACTGACCTTGGAAGTGACCGCCGAGTGCGCGCATAGCAGCGGCAGAAATCACGCCTTCTGGTGCTGCACCAATGCCCATCAGGGCGTGGATGTTGGTTCCAGAGAACGCGCAAGAAATCGCAGCAGAAACGTCTCCATCGGAGATCAGTGCAACCCGTGCACCTGCTTCACGGATTTCTTTGATGAGGTCAGCGTGACGTTCACGCTTCATAACCACAACAACAAGGTCTTCAATGGAGCGATCAAGACACTCAGACAAAATCTTGAGGTTTTCGGTGGCAGACTTGTTGATGTCTACTTTGCCCTTTGCAGCGGGAGGGGCTGCTAATTTCTTCATGTAAAAGTCAGGTGCGGCAAACAAGCCACCCTTTTCGGAGATTGCCAACACGGCCATAGAGCCATTTTGACCGTAGGCAACGAGGTTAGTGCCTTCGCAAGGGTCAACCGCGATGTCAATCTCGACAAGTTCTTCAAGGCTGCACACTTCAGCCGCGTTTGGCTGAGTACAAATCCCCACTTCTTCACCAATATAGAGCATGGGCGCGTCGTCCCGCTCACCTTCACCAATCACGATGCGACCGCGCATGTGGATTTTGTTCATGCGTTCACGCATGGCTTCTACGGCCACATGATCCGCTTCATTTTTGTCGCCTTTCCCCATCAGGCGAGCAGAGGCGATCGCCGCTTGCTCAACGACTTCAATAATCTCTAAACCGATAACATTATCCACGCAATGAATCCTCCCAGATGCCGATGTTGCGCCGTTTTTTGTAGCTTACGTATCAATTAATCAGTCTATCAGAGTGCCGTTACACGCCAGCAGGAAGTTTTGAGCACGGGTTTTGTGTTAAGTTTTGCTGCTGTCTTGGTGACGTAAAAGTGCTACAAAAATCGGGTTTGAAGGGTCATTGCTCCATTTTTGTCTAAAGCAGCGAGGCACAAACGCTCAGGGGAATTCTAAGTTTATGGGTATCGACTGCTCCCAATCAAACCGTTGGCTGTAGAATTCAGGAGAATTTTTAGATTGGTTTGGAGGGTGAGATGCCTGTAGGATTTCCTGAGTTTGTCCAAAACCCTGAGAACCGCTGCCCTGTGATTTTGCTGCTGGACACGTCTGGTTCGATGATTGGGGAGGCGATGACGGCTCTCAACCAGGGCGTTGCGCTATTTAAGGAAAATATTCAGGCAGATACAAAAGCCTCTTTGAGCGTGGAGGTGGCGCTGATTACCTTTGGCCCCGTTAAGCTGGTGCAGGATTTTGTGACCATTGACCAATTTAATCCCCCTCCTTTGGTTGCCGATGGCGTAACGCCGATGGGTGAAGCGATTGAATATGCCTTAGATTTACTCAAGAACCGTAAGGCGGTTTATCAAGAAAACGGCATTCAGTACTATCGCCCTTGGATTTTTATGATTACGGATGGTGCGCCAACGGATCCGTGGCAAGATGCGTCTGCCCGAATCCGGCAAGGGGAGGCTGATCGTAAGTTCTGCTTTTTCTCGGTGGCGGTGGAAGGGGCGGATCTTAAGACGCTTTCTCAAATTGCACCCAGCGATCGCCCCCCTGTATTGCTCAATGGGCTAGACTTTCAGTCTTTGTTTGTGTGGCTCAGTAAGTCCATGAAGCGGGTTTCCAGTGGCAGGGTCGGCGAGGCTGTAGAATTGCCGCCTGTGGGCTGGGGACAGGTGAATCTTTAGGATGGCGATCGCCAATCCGTTATTGGTCAGGATCTATTGATCAGGATCGACGCCAAGCGCTCGTAGTTTTGTGGCTAGCGCTTCAGTTCTCTGATGTTGTTGCTCGGCTCTCTGACGCTCTTGCTCGGCTTGTTCTGCACTCCACAGCAGTAAATTGCCTGTGTTGTCCCACCAGCGGAGCCAGTGAGTGCTTTGTCCCAGTCGTTCTCCAAACCAAATGCCGAGCCACAGATCTAATTCTGGAATATGAATCCGTCCTTCGGCATCGGGGATTTGGGGTGTATAGCGTCCGTTTTGTAGACATCGGACTTCTAAACTGGGTTCATAGGGGTCATAGATTGCGTAGGTGGGCACCTGCAAGATTTGTTCGTAGAAGTGGAGTTTGCCGTAGGGTGGGGTGGCGCGGAGGGAAAGTTCGCCATTGTCGTCTTCCGATAGAAATTCCATTACAACGGCAACGGGCGCACCTTCTAGGTTGGGGGTATAGCTGCGGCGGATGGTTCCCTCGGCGATGGGATGGACTTGGGGGATGTAGAACCAATCTGGGGCTTTGACAACTATTTTTTTGTTGACTGTGGCAACGAGGCCAAAGTTGGAGCCGATGAGCATGGCGGGCTGGATACGTCCTGCGGCTCCGAGGGCATCGGTAAGGGCGGCGGCAAGGGTGGGCTGTTGAATGTTTTCCACAGGGTCATCGGGTAACACGAAGTCGGCTGGAAGGGCTTCCCAGGTTACGGTTGGGGCAGTTGTTCTGGATGGAGTTTGAAGTACCATTGGTGTGCTCTCGACCAGGGGTATGCTGAGAGATGTCGTGATGAATTCAAGTGTATCAAACTGAAGATGAAGGCTTGATTTTGATGGCTCATACCTTGTCCCGATTCTTGAAGCATTTGGCTATAGTGTAGAGCGACTACTCTACAGTAATTGAGGACTTTTCATGGGTTGGCGATCGCTCAGTCGTTCTGTGATCGGGACGCGTCATCAACGAAACAACTCACCCTGTCAGGATGCAGGGGGCAATCGTCGCTTTGGGGAAGTGGTGATTGGGGCGATCGCCGATGGTGCAGGCAGCGCAGTCCATAGCGAAATTGGCGCAACCTTAGCCGTCAAAAGTACCTTAGATTACTTATCTAACTTAGAGACTTGGCTCCAGCCCACTCAAAATCCACAATGGCCCACGCTCACGCAACCCCCATCTCAACAACAGCTAAAGCGGCTGTTTGAGCGCACCCTCACAAAGGTTAGGAGCGATCTACAGCAGGAGGCGGCCCAGCACGGCTATGGTCTCGAAACCCTAGCCTGTACACTTCTAGGATTTGTCGCCACCCCTCACTGGCTTGCCGCCATGCAACTTGGAGATGGATTTATGGTTGTCAGCACCCCCTCTCAATCCCATCAACTTATGTTTACACCAGACAAAGGCGAATTTGTGAACCAAACCACCTTTGTGACCTCATCCTCGGCCCATCAAGACCTTCAGGTTAGGGTAATGCCAGAGACCCCTCAGTTCATCTGTGCTGCCACCGATGCCTTTGAGCGATTGGCCATGCACCTTCCTCAGTGGGAGCCTTCTCCAGCCTTTTTCAAACCCTTGGAAGAATATCTCGATGAAACCCCCATTCCAGAACAGAATGATGCCTACATCATGGGCTTTCTGGAGTCTGATTACCTAAACAAGCAAACCGATGATGATAAAACGCTTTTACTGTGTCGGTTTGATGCACATCAAGTGTAAAACCAGTAATTCTCATTTTGAAAAATATGACCGATGCACCTTGCACTACCCCACCCCAGCCCTCCCCTTGTACTTGGCGTAGCCGCTCTGAAAGAGCTAGGGGAGGGAGCAAGATTTGGATTAAATAGACTCTTCTTCCCCCCTTTATAAGGGGGGACTGAGGGGGGTGATGCAAGGTGTACAGGCTACAACCTTCTTACAGAAAGGATTTCGCATAATAAGAATTACTGGTGTAAAACCCTAATCTACTGAATTTGTTGAAAGCAATGCTCCTCGCTAAAAGCCCTTATTCCTTAACCTGTTCTCGTACAGGACAGCCTATTTCCTTAGTGCAGCAACTCGCCAGCAGCGGGGAAGGAGAAATTTGGCGCACCAATCAGTCTGGCACATTGGCGAAGGTGTACTATTCACCTCGCCCAGAGCGAATCCAAAAGCTGGAGGTGATGATTGCCCATCCCCCTAAAGACCCCAATGCTCACATCAATCATATTTCCTTTGCTTGGCCGACCTCACTCCTCAAGGATCAAGCAGGCAACTCCGTCGGATTTCTAATGCCTGATGTCGCCAGTGCGGTGGATTTGCTGGAGGTTTACAATCCTCAGCGGCGGCAGGTTAAATTTCCTGAATTTAACTGGCTCTACCTCCACGCTACGGCGATGAATATTGCTTCATTGGTTTGGGCCATTCATGGTGCAGGCTACGTCTTGGGCGATCTCAAACCTCAAAATATTTTGGTGGATGAGGGGGCGTTGCCTTCCATTATCGATACGGATTCGTTCCAGGTTCGTGATCCTCAAACGGGTCAACTGTACCGCTGTCCGGTGGGCTCGGAGGGGTTCACCCCCGCTGAACTGATGGATCAAGACTTAGGGACGGTTGAACAAACTGAGCTGCACGATCGCTTTCGGCTGGGCGTCATCTGCTATCTGCTGCTGTTCGGCGATCATCCCTTTAAAGGAAAATGGATCGGGTCAGGAGATTCTCCTGACCCCAATGAGCTACTGCGCCAAGGATGGTGGCCCTATGCACCCCATAGTCCCATTCAGCCCAGTCGGTTGACGGTTCCCCTTAACACCATCCATCCAGCTTTGCAGAGTTGTTTTCTACGGTGCTTTAATGGGGGGTATCTCCAGCCATCCCTGCGTCCGACTGCTCCTGAATGGATGCAGGCGTTTAAGGTGGCGATCGCCGATCTCAAGCGCTGTCGTAAGATAAACACCCATGTGTTTAGTGTGTCCGCTGGACAATGTTACTGGTGTGCGCGAACAAAAGCCTTGGGTGTGGATGTATTTCCGGTGGTGCCTACGGTTCCCAAAAATCCTATCCTGCGAGAGCTTCACCGTTTTGCGCCCCAATCAGAACGGGTTAAAACATACCTGCAAACTCAGTTCAATGCGGAGTTTGAACATTCACAGACCAGTTCGTTGCAGATGTTTGATCAATGGCAGGCGGCAATCGAACAGCAATGGCTAACTTTAGTGCGTCCTAGATTAGAGCAAGTCAACCGATTCTTTCGATCAAAACGATAGCAGCACGAAGAATTGTGAATTACATGCCTTGGAATGATGTTTCTTGAGACATCTAAAATTCAAGCACTCTTCTCGGACAAAAATGAAAGATTGCTGATTTTTTGATCTATGTTTTTCAAAGCATAAGTACACCCATAGGTAAGCAACAGTATTCCTAAAATCGAAATCCCACTCCTAATTGAGTTGTTACCAGAAATGTGATTTAATACCTTACTTCTTAAGACAAGGTCAAAGATCTGTATCGCAAGAAGATGTACTAGGTAAATATAATATGAAAATATGCCAAGATTCACAAAGCTCTTGAACAAGAATACAAATCTTTTTTCCATAAAATTTGCGACATTCAGAGAAACCAAGATCAAACCGAGTGCAATGAGATAGTCTGAAAAAATCCAACCCCAGACCTTAAATCTCAAAAGATTTCCGATCAATAAAAATATACTGCCCATTATTAATGAGCTAAACCTAAATAAAATCCTCTCAAGCTCAACTTGATTATTGACAAATAAATATGCCCCAAGCATTCCTAAGGAAAATTCACCTAATCGACTTGGAAAGAATCCAAAAGGAGCACCTTGTTGAAAGACAAAAAAGTCAGGTAGATTATGAAGACCTAATTCTGATCTATGGGCGATAGGAACACCATCCAGAAAATAAATAGATATAAGCCTGTACAAAAACTCTATTAAAATTGTGGCAATTATAAAGTTGAAAAATTTTATTGACTTTGAAGGCTTTATATAGAAATGGAAATACCAAGTATATGCTCAGAATAAATGGAATAAACCATAAATGACCATTTGGAGGATGAAATATTGCTTGAGAATTAAAGTTTTTTATGATTAATAAATCCGAAGCAAATATCTTTGCATGTGAATATAAGTCTTTGTAAACTAATTTACTTTCGGCGGGCAAGTTGTTTAGTTTAATTAATAAAACAAATAAAAATCCGACCGTACATGTTATCCAGTAGGTTGGCAATATCCTTTTGCATCTTTGTATAAACCATTTTTTGTAATTGAGGGTGGATACATTTTTTCTTAGACATGAGTATGTTAATCCAAAGCCACTTAATACAATAAATATATGGACACCTTCCCAGCCTATTCTGTTGAAAATATTGTCTCCCTTATGAAATAAATGATTCAAAAAAACCAAAGAAATTCCTATGCCTTTGTAGAAATCAATTTTATCTAACTTGGCATTAATTTTCCTCGGCTCAATATTTATGTTTTCTAAAGTAGTACTGCTTTTCATTTTAATTACTATCCTCGACTATAGTGATTTGTCTAGTATTACAGTTCTGCTTGAGAATTAGAAATGTCAATAAAAATTATTCCATGCAAAACTTAAAAGTATATCAATGAATTTAGCTTTTTTGAGAATTTAGTACGAATAGATCAGGATTTCAGATGTGTCAATTCTAGTTTTTGAGTTGCCCTTTACGGGCTAATAAATATATCCTCATTTGTTTGACTGCTGTCGTAATCGCTCTCTTAAGCCTCGCATTGCAGCCCCTGTTCCGCTCTCATTTGCTTCAGCTAAGCATTCGCTTAATAGTGCCTGTAAATCCAACATTGTGAAATAACGACTGTATTCTTGCAGTTGGTACTCACCCCCGTCTAGTCCATAAATTTTCAAAATATTACGCTTGAAGAGCCATACTTCTGGCACCCCAAATATTGCGTAATCATTTGCATCTGTATAGCTGGTAACATCAATTTCAATGACCAAATCTGGTGCAGGGTCAACCTCCCAATCCAGTCGATCTCGGCCTACAGCAGCCTGCCAATTATCAATGTAAAAACAGTAGTCTGGTTCAATCCCTGCCCGCTCCGGCAACTTCATTGTGATGGGCGTAAATGCCTCATAGTCACGATTTTCTGAATCAAGCAGCACTTTTACAACGTCCGCTAAAATATTGGCTTCACGACCATGCTTAGGCATTGGGGACATGAGCAAAATTTCTCCAGCATGATATTTAAGACGCGGAATAGAAGAATCCCCTCGGCTTTCGCACAATCGACAGTAATCTTGCCAGGAACCCAACATTCGCACTACAGTGCCTGGCTCCAACTGAGCATGATTGGGCGAAATGACAGTATTCATAGACTATCCTCGTCTATCGAGCTGTTTCTTGCAGTATAACGTCACCTGCATCGGCGGACGGTGGTGCACAATAATCGTGAAGATCGTGTTGTGCGTTTCGCCTCAGAGCAATTCAACTATACTGAGGCAATAGCTTGAAAGTAACCATGAGCTGCTAGTTTTCAATGGACTCTGGAAAAATCCATTGAACTATAGATAAGACTCTCATCACAATCATTCGCAAAAATCTGTAAGCCTAAGCCCTTCCTGCAAAAGAGTGTCAATCGATTACCTTTTGAATGGTGCCCAAGAAAGGCAATGCTTTACTATGAAACTGAATCAGCCTATCGAGAAAAGTGCATGTGCTCCACCCAACGATGCAGAGGCGTTGGATGTCGAGCGTCTTGACGAGCAAAGTGATTGCTTCCCTGTTGTCGGGATCGGTGCTTCTGCGGGAGGGCTAGACGCATTCAGGCAGTTGCTGAGCCATTTGCCAAGCGATACAGGTATGGCATTTGTGTTCATTCAGCACTTAGACCCAACCCAAAAAAGTCTGTTGAGTGAGATTCTGGCGAGAGAAACCTCAATGCCCGTGGTTGAGGTGCGCGATGGGATGAAGGTGGAACCCAACTGCGTTTATGTGATTCCGCCCAACGCAAAAATGGCGATCGCCCAGGGCGTGCTCAAACTGACGACCCGTGAAAAAACGCGGGGGGCGGCGATGCCCATTGATACCTTCTTTCTGTCCTTAGCAGCGGATCGATGCAGCAAGGCGATCGCAATTGTGCTGTCTGGTGGCGAGTCTGATGGCGCAAGCGGACTTGAAGCCGTGAAAGAAGCAGGCGGCATTACCTTTGCGCAATGTGAAGCCTCAGCCAAAGTGAGCAGTATGCCTAACACCGCTGTTGCGACAGGACAGGTAGACTTTATCCTGCCGCCGCCAGAAATTGCAGAGGAACTGGCAAACATTAGTCGTCATCCGTATATCGTTCACCCAACGTCCATTAAAGCTGTAGCTGCACTCTCCGAGGGGGAGACGGCCCTCCAAACTATCTTTGCGCTGCTGCGAAAGTTAACAGGGGTAGACTTTAGCTTTTACAAATACGCCACATTGAAGCGGCGAATTCAGCGACGGATGGTGCTGTATAGACTCGACAGTCTAGAGAATTACGTTGTCTACTTACGGGAGCACCAGACGGAAGTTCAGGCACTGTACGAGGATATGCTAATCAACGTCACCAGCTTCTTTCGAGACTCGGTCGCGTTTGAGATTTTACAAAACAAGGTCTTTCCGAGCATTGCGAACAAAAAAGCGGAAGTGCCGATTCGGGTCTGGGTTGCCGGATGCGCGACGGGGGAAGAAGCATACTCGATCGCTATATGCCTGCTGGAGTTTTTAGACACCCAGCCCATTAGACCGCCCATTCAAATTTATGCCACCGACATTAGCGATTGGGCCATTGAAACAGCCAGAACAGGCTTTTATAAGCACAGCGCAGTCGCAGATATCTCCCCAGAACGACTCCAGCGGTTTTTTGTAGCGGTGGAGGGTGGGTACCAGATTGGTAAATCAGTCCGGGAGCTGTGCGTCTTTGCCAGACAAAACCTGTGTAGCGATCCGCCCTTTTCTAAGCTAGATTTGATTAGCTGTCGAAATGTGCTGATTTATTTTGGAGCGGTATTGCAGAAGAAAATTTTGCCCACCTTCCACTACGGCCTGAATCCAACCGGATTTCTAATGTTGGGGAGTTCTGAGACAACGGGTGAATCGTCGGACTTGTTTTCTGTAGTGGATAAAAAGCACAAGATTTATTCTAGAAAATTAGTTCCAGTGCGGCTGCCCTTGGATTTAATTATGAACACTTATCCTAGCGAAATTTCTCACCCTGTGCCCAAAGTGGGTGCTGCTGGCTGGAGCGAATCGGACTTACAGCAAGAGGCAGATCGGATTGTTTTGGATTGGTATGCTCCCGTTGGCATCATTATCAATAACGATTTAGACATTCTGCATTTTCGGGGACAAACCAGCCCCTATCTAGAGCCTGCCCCTGGCAGAGCGAGCCACAACTTGCTAAAAATGGCAAAAGAAGATTTGAAGCTAGAGCTACGGACTGCGATTCATCAGGCCAAAAAGAAAAACTTGCCTGTAAAAAAAGAAGGCTTGCCGCTTAGGGAAAATGATAAAATTAGACACATCAGCTTAGAAGTTATTCCTCTCAAAGCTAATGATTTAGGAGAAGAACGCTATTTTTTGGTGCTGTTTGAAGAGATGGCTTTAGCTATAATTCCTACATCCATCCTTTCAATTGAATCTGAGCAAACCCAGCAAAAAAATCAAACGAGTGATAAAAAAGAAATTGCCCGACTACAACAGGAGCTAGAAGCTACCAAAGAATATTTGAGCGCAATTATTGAGGAGCAGCAAGCCACTAATCAAGACTTGAGAGTGGCAAATGAAGAAATATTATCCAGCAATGAGGAGTTTCAGAGCAGTAACGAAGAGCTGGAAACGGCTAAAGAAGAAATTCAAGCGACCAATGAAGAACTCAACACCATTAATGACGAATTGCAGCGGCGAAACCACGAACTGACGGAGGTTAGTAGCGATCTACAGAACTTACTAAGCAGTACGAATATTCCAATTCTGATGCTAGGTAGCGATCTCTGTATTCGGCGCTTCACCCCGCTTGCTCAAAGTATTCTGCACTTGATTGTGGGGGATATCGGAAGACCGTTTGGAGATATCCACTCTGCGCTGAACGTGCCGGATTTAGAACCCCAGATTTTAGAAGTTATGAACACCCTCGTGGTTCAAGAGCAGGAAGTTCAGGATCGCAAGGGACATTGGTATCATCTTAGAATTCGCCCTTATCGCACGATTGACAACAAGATTGATGGGGCGATGTTGATGTTGATGGACATTGATGCCCTCAAACGCGGCATGCAAGACCTTGAATATTCTCGAAATTATGCTCAGGCGATTGTAGAAACCGTCCGAGAGCCGCTGATTGTGCTAGACGGCAATTTACGAGTGCTCACGGCTAATCAATCGTTTTATCAGACCTTTGAGGTTGCAGCCGCCGAGACAGAGCAGCGGGTGATCTTTGAGTTAGGGAACGGTCAGTGGAACATTCCCCAATTGAAGCTGTTGCTGCTAGAAGTTCTGCCCGACCATAACCAATTTCAGGATTTTGAAGTAGAGCATGACTTTGAGCAGATTGGGCACAAAATTATGCTGCTGAATGGTCGGACGATGACTCAAGCTGAAGGCGGCGAAAGCATTTTGCTGGCAATTGAAGACATTACAGTGCGCAAACGGCTAGAGGCAGAACTGGCTTACACGATGACTCAAGAACAGTTAGCCCGTAGTGAAGCGGAAGCCGCAAATCTTGCTAAGGATCATTTCTTGGCAATTGTCTCTCACGAACTCCG
>JANLSD010000232.1:0-1646 GCA_031362245.1 Acaryochloridaceae cyanobacterium OTE_25_metabat_464
CCCAGCCGCAGGGCAGAGACGGAGCGGGAGGGATGCGGTGGAGGGGCGATGGTTTTGTTCAAGTGGGCGATCGCCTATTTTCTTTACGAGTGGGAGGGGTTACGATAAGCGCAGAGATTGGAGTGATGGCAACGATGGCGACCAGTGACGCTCAGAAGAGGGCTACAAAAAATTATTCACAGACGGAGAAGGGTAAAGAAGCCCGATTAAATGCTGTTAAAAAGCATCAAGCTACTGAACATGGACAGGAAGTCCTGAAAGCGGCACAGGAGCGCTATGCATCCTCAGAAAAGGCAAAAGATGCAAAAAGACGCTATGAATCTTCAGAAAAAGGTAAAGCAGCAAAGAGAGCAGCAAACCTTAGAAGGAAAGAAAGACTAGCTCTTGAGCAGCAAAATACTGAAAATCTCAATTAATAAGTAAAAATCGTATAAATCCTTAAAAACCTGGTCAATGATCAGGTTTTTTGATGTAAAAAGGCAAAAAATTGATTGACTTCTAGCGATAATAATCGTATTATTAATACATAAGCAAAAGACAAGCAAACGCCAGTCGGGACAAGCAGCCGACAAGGGAACAAACCCTAGAGTGAGGTAAAAGCTCACCCCCTGGGAACCGCGCAGCACATGAGGTTAAGCACTCTGAAGCGTAGCGGCGAAATTCAATTAAACAACTTGTCTTTGTTGCGTTCACAAGCTTTCAAAACTTAGCGGAAGGGCTTCGATTCGTACCCGTTTCCCTTCCGCAGGTTCTTACAAACCCAAAGGAGATCATGACATGAAAACCGGACTTTCGTTAACCGAGATGGCTGCTAAGGTCGAAGCTCAAATCGCCAGCAAGCACGACTATGTTGTCAATTCGAGTGCAGTGGAAATGACCGATGCAGGAGACGAGCTACGTGTCTACACCAATGATGAAGTGCTTCAACTTGGTATTACAGAGACAATGCACCGTCAGCTAGCCCAAGCGACAGGCATTCACGGGCAATACTACAAAAAGATGCAAGAATCAGCCCCTCACCTGATTGCAGTCAATGTCAACCATTGGCTTAGACAACAAGGCGATCGCACTCACGTTTTGCGGACGATGGGCAACCAAGCTAGGGCATTTTTGGGTGGTGGATACGAAATCATCGACCATGACCAAGTGCTAATGGCATTGATGACTGAACTTGAAAAATTCAACGGCGACCTTGAGATTTTGAGTACAGAAGTCACGGACAGCAAACTATATATCAAACTAGCTTTCCCACAGATTGAGGGAGAAGTTAGAAAAGGTGACATCATTCGTTCTGGTGCCACGATTTATAATTCTGAGATTGGCGAAGGAGGATTAAATGTCTATCCCGCGAACTTCAGATTGATTTGCACCAACGGTATGACCCGAATGGAGCAGGGAGAACGGCTTACCGTCAGACACTCCGGTTCAAAGATAAGGGATATTGGGGAAATTCTGAGCCGAGAACGAGCGAATGCAAAATTAGAGCATTTTGTTGAAAACTTTACGGTAGCCCATGATGAAGCGGCCTTCCAACGAACCCTAGCTCAAATGAGAAACAGCACTGAAAGGCCAATCGAGGTATCGGCTGAGGAGTTACTGAACCGAGCTAAAAAGCACTTTGGCCTGACGCTGGCTGAACAAAAGCA
>JANLSD010000261.1:0-3480 GCA_031362245.1 Acaryochloridaceae cyanobacterium OTE_25_metabat_464
CCTTGAATAGGGCTGAAGAGATTAGAGGATAATGGGTTCATGGTGTATGAGCTAAATTTTCAGCCCGAAGTTGAGCATCTTCCCCCCCAAAATGTTGAAGCTGAAGAGCTGATTCTGGGGGGTATTTTGCTGGATGCAGAAGCCATTGGTCGGGTGGCGGATTTACTAAAGCCAGATGCGTTTTATCTGAGCGCCCATCAGGAGATTTATCGGGCGGCGTTGGGCTTACATGCTCAGGGTAGCCCCACGGACTTGATGTGTGTGACGGCATGGCTCCAGGATCAAAGTCTTTTAGATAAGGTGGGCGGTCAGGGCAAGCTGACGCAACTGGTGGATCGCACCGTCAGTGCCGTAAACGTCGATCAGTATGCTGCCCTGATTAAGGATAAGTACCTCCGCCGTCAGCTTATTAAGGCAGCTAATGAGGTGGTGCATGGGGCCTATGACACCTCTAAAAAGCTAGAGGTGGTGCTAGACCAAGCCGAGCAGAAAATTTTCTCGGTCACGCAGGATCGCGTCCGGCAAGGGCTGACGGCAACGGAAGAGATTTTGGCGAGTACCTTTGCGGAGTTGGAGCAGCGATCGCTCGGTGAAGTGCTGCCCGGTCTCTCCTGCGGGTTCTATGACCTGGATGCTATGACCCAAGGTTTCCAGCGCTCTGATCTCGTGATTGTGGCGGGACGACCCTCCATGGGTAAGACGGCGCTCTCAGTGCAGATTGCCCGTCAAATTTCAGAAATCCACCGCACGGGAGTGGCAATCTTTAGCTTAGAAATGTCAAAGGAGCAGTTGGTGCAGCGACTCCTAGCCAGCGAGTCTGGGATTGACAGTAACTATCTACGGGCAGGTCGCATCCACGAAAGTCAGTGGGAGCCTTTAAGCCGCGCCATTGGGACGCTCTCGCAGCTCCCGATTTACATTGACGATTCACCTAACCCCAGTGTGAATGAAATCCGCTCTAGCGCCCGTCGGCTTCAAGCCGAACGACCCGAAGGGTTGGGTCTGATTATGCTGGACTACCTTCAGTTGATGGGTGGTGGCGATGGAACTGAGGGGCGGGTACAGGAGCTGTCTAAGATCACGCGATCGCTCAAGGGATTAGCCCGTGAGCTGCATGTGCCGATTATTGCGCTGTCGCAGCTGAGCCGGGGGGTGGAGGCGCGTACCAATAAGCGACCGCTGATGTCGGATTTGCGGGAATCTGGGGCGATCGAGCAGGATGCGGATTTGATTGTGTTGCTGTATCGGGATGACTATTACAATCCTGATTCGCCGGAGAAAGGGGTGTGTGAGTTGATTTTGGCCAAACACCGGAATGGGCCTGTGGGGACGGTAAAGCTGTTGTTTCAACCTTCGCAGACTAAGTTCTTTAATCTGGCGAAACAGAATTAGGGGATTTGAGGGGAGGGGGCAAGGTCTTGTCTCTCTACAATGCGCTTGTTAGACCCCAGCATTTTTAGCAATACAGAGCTGTGGAAAATTGTGCTTTTAGAAACCGCAATTAGAAAGATAGAATCGGAGTTCCCATCATTGCACTTTATTGTGGATGAAGATAGCCGTACGGTTAGTATTCCGCCTATCTATGAAGAATTCGGTAGCATTGAAATTCAAGATTATGGCGGTGAGCTTATTATATTTGTTGGCAACTTTACCCACTGGCACGTTAGCTGCTACGAAGAGGATTTGTCTGACAAGGAAAAGGCAGAAGTGATAGCAGAAGATGTCGCCGATTTTCTACATGATGTATTTAATGACAGAATCATCATGTGGGGAAGCAATCAAGGAAATGGTGGCTTCATCACTAGGGATGAGCAACAAAGTCAAGAATCTCAGACAAAAATTCATCAGAGGTGGCTTTGGTCTGGGCCACTGCCTGAGCAGATTGCACTTAGTGGTGCAGAAAACTCCTAAACCCCAGTAAACTGTGGATTTAATCACACCCAGTTTTTGCTGGCGGTTGAAACCGCGCCTACAAGAACGATGTCCGCCTACGCGGACTAGGAGCGGATTTCACCCACGCACCACCAGAGCTTCTTTTAGTCGCGTTGGCGTAGCCTGTCCGCAGGACTTATTCAATTGCTGGGTTTTATTTAATCCACGATCCTAAGGCTGCGCTTATCTTGAGCCGACGTCCGCTAATGCAAAAGCCGTTAATTTGAGACTTCGGACATTTCAATGACAAGTCCTTCGTAGGTTTTGACCAGGAAATTAAGGGGATCTTCGCGGCGAATTTTGAATTTGACATAGCGGCTTTGTACCCGCAGCAAAATCTGCTCTAGGCAATCGTGGTCAAAACAAACGTGGCGCTGCTGATCTTTTTCGCCCAGGCTGGCTCCGGTGATTACATGGAGCTGCACGTTCTTTTTGAGCTGATACCACAGTCCATCCGTTGCGTTAGCACCCCCCACTCGGGTTGCTGTTGAAAGATTGGTGGGCATATAAATGGGGTCTACGGTCGATAAGCCCAAGGTCTGCTCATAGTTGTAGTAGTAGTGCAGGGGCACTTCTGCCGCTAAAAGCTGAAGGTCGCCTTCGTAAAACTGTCGGGCAATCTCTAGGTCAGACACCATTAGGGTATGAACCTTCGGCGCACTCGACAAAAACATCCACATTGCACCTCCGTAGGCGACCAAGAGCATCACCATCACGCCTTGAGTTGACATGAGACTGTCGAGGGGCAACATGGGCCAAAAGGCGGCGGGAAGGGGCCAAGGAGTGAAGACCATGAATGTTTCAGCAGCAGAGGGCATGGGCGCAAATCTATAGAAAGCTAAAGGCGTAAAGAAAATATCGCACGAAATTGCAAAAAAGCAATCTGTAGGCTCGCCTTCCCCTATTATAAAGACCGTTCCTGCACGCGGGAGATTGTCATATCCGTATTCTTGGTTTAGACCCAGGTTTAGCTTCGCTGGGCTATGGCGCGATCGCCCTTTCCCAATCCAACCCCGACCAAACGCCTGAACTTATCGATTTTGGGATTATTCAAACGCTACCCAAAACGCCCATTGGCGATCGCCTCTGCACCATCTATGAAGACCTTACCACTGTCATTGAACAAGTCCAGCCTGATCTGGTTGCCCTAGAAAAACTATTCTTTTACAGAATGGGGAACATCATCCTTGTCGCTCAAGCGCGGGGCGTTGTTGCATTGGTGATTGCCCAGCATAAGCTGCCGTTGATGGAGTTCACCCCAGCCCAAATCAAACAGGCGTTAACAGGCTATGGCAATGCCGACAAAAATGCTGTCCAAGAGGCCGTCGCAAGGGAACTCAAGCTGGAGATTATCCCAAAACCCGATGATGCTGCGGATGCCTTAGCTGTAGCGTTAACTGCTCGTCTACAGCTTTGAACCAAGCAAAATCCCACTTAAATCAACATCTCAGGGTCAATGCCTAGGCTTTGTAACTGTTTGGGACTGAGACGAGAAAGCTGCTCTGTCAATTGTCGTCGCTTTTGCTGCTCTTGCTCCAACTGCTGCTC
>JANLSD010000274.1:0-5078 GCA_031362245.1 Acaryochloridaceae cyanobacterium OTE_25_metabat_464
CTGCGGTGGAACGAGAGTTAAGAGAGGCCGAAGATCGGCAGCGGCGGCACAGTGCCGAACAGGCCTTAGCCCTCAGCGAAGATCGATTTGAGACCCTTTGTGTTTCTGCACCCCTTGCCATTTTTCAGTGTGATGCCGAGGGCAAGAGTGTGTATATCAACCCACTCTGGGAGCAAATCTCTGGCTTATCGGCCCAAGAGAGTTTAGGCGATGTTTGGCTGCAAGCCATTCACCCTGAAGATCGAGAGACTGTGATTGAGTCATGGCAGCGTACCGTCTCTCAACGGCAAAGTTGGGTTAGTGAACATAGGCTGCTCACCCCTTCCGATGAGATCCGTTGGGTTCGCACATTGGTGAACCCCATGCATTCGTCCGAAAGTCAGTTTTTAGGGTACGTGGGAACCGTTGAGAATATCACGGAGAAAAAAAGCCTGGAAGCTCAATTTCTGCGTGCTCAACGGCTTGAGAGCTTAGGAACCCTAGCCAGCGGCATTGCCCACGATCTCAATAACATTCTGACCCCCATTATTGGGATTGTGCAGCTTTTGCCGATTAAAATCACGAACCTGGATCCTCAAACCCAGCGATTATTGAAAATTCTCAACGAGAATACCCATCGCGGTGCAGATTTGGTAAAGCAAATTCTGTCCTTTACCCTTGGAGTGGAAGGGAAACCCACCACGACCCAAGTCAGTCATTTGCTCCGAGAGATCCACAATATTAGCCGACAGACTTTTCCCAAAAACATTGAACTTTCAACGGAGTTGCCCCCAGATTTATGGCTGATTCCTGCTGATGCGACGCTGTTACACCAAGTCTTTATGAATCTCTGCGTGAATGCCCGTGATGCGATGCCCAAGGGTGGCACGCTTTCTATCAGTGCAGAAAATGTGGTTATTGACGAAAATTATACCCGGATGAACTTGGAGGCCCAAGTTGGATCCTATGTGGCGGTTACGGTCACAGATACAGGCATTGGAATTGCGCCCAAAACCCTCGATCGCATCTTTGACCCCTTTTTTACCACTAAAGAAATTGGCAAGGGGACGGGGTTAGGGCTTTCCACGGTGCTGGGCATTGTAAAAAGCCATCGGGGCTTTATCCACGTTGAGAGCGAAGTGGGCAAGGGCACTCAGTTCAAGGTGTATTTGCCCGCAACGGATGCTAGAGAAATTGAACCGATCGCCAATGCTGCCCCCCTAAAAGGAACGGGTGAGTTGATTTTGGTGGTGGATGATGAAGTTGCGGTGCAGGAAGTGACCAAGGTGACGTTAGAAGTTCACGGGTATAGAGTCATGACCGCCAGCGATGGGATTGAGGCGATCGCCCTCTATGCCGAGCATAAACATGACATTAGAGTGGTGGTCTTGGATATGATGATGCCATTCTTAGATGCCGACACCACGGTTCGCACCCTCACCAAACTTAATCCGCAGGTTCAGATTATTGCCATGAGTGGACTTGTCACCCATGAATCTGCCATAGAAACCATGGGGAATAAGATTCAGGCGTTTCTGGCAAAACCCTTCACCATCCAAGAGCTATTAAGTCTGCTCCACCGTCTCTGTTCCAACCCTTCATCCTCGCCTTCTACCAAATCATTTGTGCCAACGACGCTTGAAGATCGTCCGTAAGCTTCTGCACTGCAACCTTAGCACTACGCCGATTTTCTTGATATTGGGACCAACGCTGGGTCACAGATAACGGCTCCCCAATGGTGATTCGCAGTCTTTTCGCGCCTAAATTTGGGGATTGTTCGGCTGGTTTACCTTCGAGCCAGGTTGTAATGCGCCATAGAATTACCAGCATTTCGGCAAAGCGATCAGCACTGGGTTTTTGAAGAATATAGTCCCCTGTAATGACCGTCAGACGCTCTGCAAGGCGCATATGCCACAACACTAAACTGGCATCTTCAGCCATCCAGTTTGCCATACCGCGTTCAATGGGACTGAGCTGGGCTAAATCTTCACGAAAAATTCGATCCCAGCCTGCTTGCTCCAGACGGCGACAGCGATCCATGCAATTCCCATTGGGTTTAACATTCAGCCGTTCTTCCGCCACTTTGAGCGCAGCGTCTAAGTAAATCTGGAGACGGGCAGTGATTTGCGCGTTCCGCTCAAGTCCACATTGGGGAATCGCAACGTCTGGGCAAAGGGGTGCATATAACCGTTTGTAAAAGCCTTCCATCTGGTTCAGTAAATGTTCGCTAAGACCCAGCAGCCTGCCGTACAAGACATCAGCTCTGGGTTCAGGGATGATGCCCGCAGGGTAGCCAGGATGGGTAAGACCACAGGATTGTTCAATCTCACCCATCAAGGTTTCAAGTTTGGCCCAAGGAGGGTTCACATAGCTGTAGTGGATGCCAATGGGCACAATCAGGGTTTCTTCGGTTCGCCCTGCTTTATGAATATCTTCTGCACACCAGAAGCCAAGCTGCGCAACGCCAGGCTCTAGTCCACTCATCCGTTCGCTATGGTCGTTGGTTGCGCCTTCGGGTGCAACGGATAGGGGATGAATGCTGCTCACCAACAGGTCACGGGCTGACTTTAATCCTTGGCGATCGGCTTTCCCCCGCATAATGGGTGTACCGCCTAAACGGGGAAACAGCCAATTGACAAAGCCTCCAGCCCAGAGGGAGATGCCGCGATCATAAATAAAATGGCTATGGATTGGCCTTTTGAGCCTAATTCCCGTTCGACGGGCAGCTTTGGGCATCAGACACCAGAGAAGATAGGCCATTGTGAAAGGGTCATCGGTGCTGGGATGGCGAAAAGCCAGTAGAACACGGACTTGACCGCTTTGGAACCGCCGATAGACCTCTATTAGGCGTTCAATCTTGTCTGCCTGAATATCCACAATATGGAGCTTATAGCGCATCCAGAACGGCAGCAGTATCCGTGTGGCTGCAAGAACCCTGAGGCTGAGGGCGGGGGGCAAAAATTTCAGCGGCGGTTGGGCTTGGCGAATCGCGTTAGACAAGCGCTGGCTCCTTTCTCCCCAAATGATGATAGGCAATGTTTTTATAATTGCCTATATTGTCAGTGGCATGTCACACAACTGGGACAGTTACTCAGTTGGACGATGGCTCATCAAATTTAACAACAGGACTTTGGGTGATGGTGAGCAGTCTAAATTCAGATGCGAAAGGTTTTGCGGCTGCGCACCAACGACCTTTGACCACGGTGGTTTTGGCGATGAGTGCCGATGGCAAGATTTCGGATGTGGGGCGATCGCATCCCACCTTCGGGTCGAAGGATGATTTTGACCACCTAGAACGACAGGTGGCGATGGCAGATGCCGTGTTGGCGGGGTCTGCCACGTTGAAGGCAGGCGGTACGGCAATGCGAGTGATCAATCCAGAATTGATTGCACAGCGACAGAACGCAGGTAAGCCAGAACAGCCGATTCAGATTGTTTGTAGCAGAACAGGCGATCTCGATCCAACGCTCCGATTTTTTCAGCAGTCTGTCCCTCGCTATTTACTGACAACCACGGCAGGGGCTAAGCGCTGGCAAGACCAAGCGGGGTTTGATCGCGTCCTTTGTGGGGAAACTGCGGAGCATGAGGTTGACTGGCACTCTGCCCTAGGTGAACTGTATAAAGGCGGCGTTGAGCATATTGCGGTTTTGGGGGGTGGTGAAATTGTTGCTGCGTTGCTTGCCGTAGATTTGATCGATGAACTGCATTTAACGGTCTGTCCGCTTTTGATTGGCGGGAAGAATGCGCCTTCTCCAGTGGAAGGGGCTGGATTTTTACAGGGCCAAGCACCACAGTTAGAGTTGCTGAGCGTTAAGCAGGTAGAGGGTGAATTGTTTTTGCACTATCGTGTTTTGCATGGGACTTGATTTAAATGCCCAGCGATTGAATAAGGACATTTCTGGAAAACAACTTACCGCTGACTACCCTGCGTGTCGTAAACTACGGCTCCCTTCGACAGGCTCAGGACAAGCCGCTCAGCCAGCTAGACTCGTTAGGGACTATACCCTGAGCGTAGCCGAAGGGTACAATCTTTCCTGGAAATCACCTAAGTCCTGCGGGCAGGCTCCGCCAACGCGGCTACACAAACGAAGTTCCCGTAGGGGGACTGAATAAAAATTCGGATTCAGGCCCAATTGAAAGGTATCTTCTTTTCAGGAAATCACCTTACTTTATAGCGCTTCCCTTGTAGAAATAGCCCATCACAGAAGGTAAATCTGGCTCAGGAAAGGCTTCGATTTCCGCCTGACTAAATTGCGCCTCAACCAGTTGCTGCATATTGCGATTGAAGTTGCAGCCATCCCCGACAATGCGCTGAATCGGGTTTAAGCGGTTTTGCCAGACCTGTACCTTACGGTCATCACTCAGTCCATGCTCTACAAAGAAGAAGTGACCCCCAGGCTTGAGCACACGATGAATTTCCTGCAATGCTTGCGTCACATTTGAGATGCTACAAAGCGTCCAAGTGCTCACGACACAATCAAAGGTCTGGTCTGCCATTGGTAGCGATTCACTGCTCAAGGTTTGGGAATCTACTTCAAACGTGGGTGGGGTCTTTTGAATCCGTCGTGTGGCGATCGCACGGGCACCAGGATTGTTGTCAACCGTCGTCAGTTTATTTACGGTCTCTGGGTAAAACGGCAGATTTAAGCCTGTACCAAATCCAATCTCTAGAACGTTGCCGAAGGTATTGGCAAGCAGTGAACGTCTATGAGCTGCAAGGGTTTCTCCAGACATTGACAGATCCATGAGTCTGGGAAACAGATATCTAGAGTAGAAATTCATTTGAGCCGTACTCCATCTAGTAGTCCTTTCTTCTTGTCACCCGCACCCTTCACCGTCTGGGCCGTAGCAGCCTTCAGCTTAACCCCAGCACTACCCTTTGCCACGAACACATTTCGCACTTCAGCGATCGCCTGCCAAACCTCAGCAATTCTCAGCATGCGGAATCCTTTCTGTAAAAAGGTTCTAGCCTGTACACCTTGCATCACCCCCCTCAGTCCCCCCTTATAAAGGGGGGAAGAAGAGTCTATTTAATCCAACTCTGGCTCCCTCTCCTATGTCCTTCGGACAGGCTACGCCAAGACAAGGGGAGGGCTGGG
>JANLSD010000355.1:0-9975 GCA_031362245.1 Acaryochloridaceae cyanobacterium OTE_25_metabat_464
GAACGGCCAAATTCTTCAGGAGCATATTGAAGATGAACTTCAGCCCCTGGCCATTGAAAGGTTCCTCGCGTAACGGAGCGGACAAGATAGTGAATGGTATATACTCCAGCCTCAAGATGATCGCCATAGACCACAATTTTGTCTTTATAGATCGATTGGTAATCGATTTGCCAAGGATCGCCTTTGGCATGGAAGTAGGGCGTTGAGGTTTGGAATTTTGTATCTACGGCTTCTAAACCAGCAGGCAGCGGGTCGGTAATGCTCACATGATCGACAGGATGGTCTGCAATAACTTCCAAGCCAATATCAAAGACTTCGCCCACGTTGAGGGATAGGGGTTGAGCGGGTGGGGTTAGTCCCGTACGCTGCAACACTTTGTTTTGATTAGCGGGTTGAACGGTGCGGGTGATGCGCAGACCATTGAACCGACCAGGTTGATTGTCTTGGGGTTGATAGCGGTAGGCCGTGAGGTAATGGAGGGTACCTTCTCCTGTTTTTTTGAGCACGAGATCCTGTTTTCCACGGGGAAGTTCTGCCATTGGCACGGTGTGGGTGATGTTGGTTTTTTGGTAGCCTGCAAAGGTTTGAGAAACAAGGGTTTTGTTGGAGATCTGGGCGATCGCATCAAACTGCGGCGGTGTGGGCTGTTGTTTGCTGTAGCTGACTAAGGCTGAGAAAGCTTGAGCGTTGTCGAAGGTACTGCCCCAAGTTCCATTCCGTCGAAGGGTTAGGAGTGCTTGCAGTGATCGAGCTTGGAGATCTGGGGAACTCTTCCGGTCAATGAGCAAGTGGAGGGCTTCAGATTGAGCCGCAGTGGTCGAACTCAACCATCGCCAGGTTTGGGGGAGATTGAGCGTAGCCGTGCGTCCCGTTTGGTAAAGCGATGCTTGCAATTGTTGGGAAAGAGTAGTTGCTTCAGTATTCCAGTCTGGGAGGCTCGAGAGAAGACGAGCCAGTTTGAGCTGGGTAACTGGATCGAATTGAGTCCGCAGCGCATAGATATCGGAAACAAAGGTATTGCGGCGATCTCCAAATTCAGCCAGAGCCAAAAGAGATTCCAGACGAATTTGGGCTTTGCAAAGGTCTTCTTTACACTGATCCGATTGACTGGGGTTGGCTAGAAGTTTGTTGAGGTATCCTTTGACCGCATTGACCATCTCCGGCTTGACAGAAAGTCCAGCAGCTTGGGCTTGGGCTAGGCTCTGGGCTGCGTAGGGTGAGATGAAAGGATCTGAGCTTTCTTGACCAGGCCAAGCAGCAAAGCCGCCATCAGGTTTCTGAAGTTTTTGCAGTTGCGTGAGCGCCAGAATTGCTTGATCAGTGGGGTTGAAGTCCTTGAAGGTTTGACCGTACTGCTGGGAAAGCGTTTTGAGGTGCGCTGCGATCGCCAATTTACTGGCGGCAGGTTCTAAGAAGGGAAGCTGCTCTTCTTGGAGTACTTGCTTGGCAGGAGCCATGAGTTCAGGAATGAGGGTGCTGGCGAGAGAAATCTCCAGCCCTCCTACCTTTGGCTCAACTTTATTTCCAATATTGAGGGGAATTTTGACTTGAGAAGTTGTTGTCCCAGACTCAACGACCTGTTCGGTGACGGCGTAGGGTTTAACTTCAAGAGGCACTGCAAAGGCATCGGTGTCATTCCCTAGCTTCGTCGCAAACTGGATCTGAGCATTTCCTGCTTGAGCGGCGAGAATCGGCAACCGATAGGCTTGAGTTGTCTTTGATGCAGGGGGTTGGAGTTTCGCTTCAGACACGAACTGCGCCGCACCGCTGAGGGTGCCTTGGATGTCCAGATTGCCAGTTTGTCCCGTGGTGTTGGTGACGGATAATCCGGCCTCAAAGCGATCGCCTGGTCGAGCAAATTGGGGGAGGACGGGGTTGGAAATCAAGGGTTTGGTGGTGATGAAAGTCGCATCGCTGTTGCCAAAGCGGAGATTTCCATCTGTGGCGACGGCCATCACGCGCCAGGTGGTGAGGTCGTCAGGAAGCTTGAAGGTGAGGCTGGCCTGTCCCTTGTCATCGGTCAACACTGACCCGTTGTAGTAGGCCAAGGCTCTAAATTCCGTGCGGATGCGGGTACTGCCTGCGCCTGCTGCAAAGCCGCCACCAAAGCCCCAACCTTTTTGTAAGGGGGACACGAGAGGTTCGAGCACGACGTCTCCGCGATTGTCGCCAAAGCGGGTGGAAATATCCTGTTTGGCATAGACTGTCTCCACTAAATTGGGAGCGCGGTAGCCCGTAAGCTGCAACACCGATTCATTTACTACCATGACGGTGAACTGTCCTTTGACGGGCTGGCCTTGGCGGTCTTTCAGCGTCAGGTTTACGGTTTGTTCAGCTTGAGGGAGGACAGAGGAATGAGTAGGGGCGATCGCCACTGTCAAGGTTTTCTCGTTCAAATTCAGGTCGAAGGGCGCAAATCCCATGCGGACAAGATCTTTGAGGTTGCCAGGTTCCACCGTGGACAAGGGTTCACCTCGACGCACTAGGACTGCTTCCACGGCAGCATTGGGTAACATCTCGGCGGTAATGGGAAACTGGACTTGAGGAGCACCGCCTTTGACAGCCGTGATGCTTTGATAGAGGACTTTGTGACGCACTACGGATAGATACAGTTCTGCTTCTGGATAGGGGGACTGAATCAAGACGGTAGCGGTATCGCCTGGTCGGTAGTGTTCTTGATCGAGCCGCAGTTCTAGGCGGTTATTGGTGTAGCGACTGCCCCAAAATACGGGTTCTGCGCCTGTCGCCCAAATGCGCTGATCTGTGGCGGTCTTATCATCTTTGGCACTGACAAAATTGGCGCGGATGCGGTAGGAACCCGAATCCTTCGGTGTGAGTTGAATGGTCTGAGGGGTGTCAGCAGAAGTAACTTCTGCCTTAGCTACCGTCGTGTATTCCACCTGATCTTTGGCGGTACGGCTTCCCTCAACGACCTGAGTGATGCTACTGTACTTCATCTGTTGGAGTTCAAGGCGCACACGATCTCCGGCGATCGCCTTTCCAGTGGAGTCGGTCACGATGACTTCGATGGGGAAGGGTTTTCCAGCATCGGCGACAAAATTGTTTTTGAGACCAATAAGGCGATCACTGGGCAAGGCTGTAAAGGTTTTGGAACTGGCTACGGATAAATTGGAAACATCCTTCACCTCCGCATCCACGCGATAGGCCATGGCAAAGGGCAAATCTTCCGCCACTTTGATCGGCTGGGTTCCTTGGCCTTGTGGAGTAAGGACGGCGCTATTTTGCAATACATCTGTTGTAACAGTTGGTTGCTCCTCCGGCCAAAACCATTGGGGTCCAAAGGTGAATTTATCCCAGCCCTTGGGCGTAAAAGTTGTGGGCTGACGAGTGACGTAGTAGCCTAGATTCCCGCCAGAAACGGGTGGGCCAAACAGATAGTTGCTTTGAGCTGTCGCAGTGATGGTTTGATTGGGAGTCGCAAAGATTTGATTCAGAGAAAGATCGACCTTGAAATTCGGCGGCTTAAATTCCGCAACTCGGAAGTCTCCGGTAATTTCAACCCCATTAGCAGCCTTCGCTTGAATCTTATAGTAGCCCAAGGGTTGAGTCTCAGCTAGATCCGACTTCACCGCAAAGGTTCCAAATTCGTTGGTCGTTTGACGGCCCAAATCGGTCTTCCGACCATTGGGATCTTCTAGAGTGACCTGATAGGGCACTTTTTTATCCTGCTGCAAGATACCCTGCTTGAGGTAATAGGCCGCACCCGTAAACCAGGCTGTCTCCCCTGGTTGATAGAGCTTGCGATCCGAAAAAATGGTTCCCCGCGACTCTGGCTTTGCTCCATTCCAACCCGGTTCGATGCCGCGATCATAGCCGCTGTAGTCTAAGACCCGCACAAACGCCCAGTCTTTTTGTTCGCGGGCAACTACGAGCAGATTGGGTGCTTCGGCAAAACCTTCCTTCCCCTTCATACATTGCTGTAATGTCTCCGCACCCAAGGTCAGGGTTCCAGTCTGATCAGTCGTGCCTGTGGCACAGGGGCGATCGCCCTGAGCAGCCTTGCCCACCAAGGACGGATACACCTCCACAGTCGCGGCCTTTGCCGCAGACCCATCGGATAGATAATGCACTCTCACCAATCCCGACAGCGGAAACCATTGAGCAAACACGCCAAGATTGGTGAGTTGCACTAACCCGTAGTAAGTCGGCTCCCGCCATTTTTCTTTGTTGAGATCCTTGAATTGATTGGCTCGCGCCTTGATGCCGTAGGCCAACATTCCCGTTTCACCGCCCAACCTTTCTCGCAGGGGAACTGCGATTTCTTGGGCTTTATTTTTGGTGGGATTGGGGATTTTGAAACGAGTCCAATCCTTAGGATTAGGTAAGAGATCGAGACCGTCATCTTGGGGATTGGCACTATCGGCGTAGATCAAATCCGTGGGCTGGACGACGCGATAGGCGGCTTGGTAGGCAGCATCCGGTAGATTCACTGCCGAAAGATTGAGCTGCAAATCAGTCCCAGCAGGGAAAATATTTAAGTTTGCAGGGGCCCAAAGGTCGGGTGCAACATCCCCAGATTTATAAGTAACAGTAACGGGTTTGCCAAGGGTTTGATCGAATTTATCTTTCAGGTCTGCCCCTAGGGTGAGGGTATAGGTCGTATTCGGTTCAAAGGCCCAAGGGTTGAGGCTGATGGACTGGTCGCCGTCGTAGACTCGCACGAGAGGAGCGTCCTTGGGGGGAGGCGGCGAGGAAGTAATGTTAGTTTTGACGGAATCAGCGACCAACCCATTGTTAAATTGCAGTTGAGGCGCTCCTTGGACAAATCTGCCATAGGCTCCGCCGGAGTCGGGTTGACCTTCAAAGGTGAGGCGCTGATAGGCCAAGGGGCCGTAGGTTTTGAGTTCGCTTTTGAACGGGGTCTCGCTAGCTAAGTTACCGTGGGCCGAACGCAATCCGGTCGCAATTTCTAGCCGATATTGAGTGGATTTCTCTAAAGGGTTCTGAGGGGTCAGCACATACACCCAATCCCGCTCAGTCGGATTGAACAATTCGGTGGGGGACGCCTTTTCGCGATCGCCGTGAGCCGTATCCGCGTCTTTGAGAACGGCCTGTAATGAAACGCGCTGCTGTTTTCCATCAGCAATCAGACTGGCCTGCTGCCCCAAGGAGGTCAAATCAAGTTCGGCGTTGGACGTGATTTCGAGTTTTGGTTTGAGTTCTAAGGGTTCGGGTTCGGCGGCGTTGGGTTCAGTTTTGCCAGGGAGGTTGGTGAGCTTAATGGGTGCAGTATTAAAAGTCCAGGCTAAATCTTGCGCGAGTTTATGTTGTTTGAGATCGGCGAGTCCGGCTTTGAGGTTGACTTTGACCCTTGTGGCTTGGGGCAAGGCTTGCTCTGCTTGAAAGCCCACCATCCGAGGGGTAAGGAATCGGAATTGGCCTGCGAGTGCAGGAGTCAGTTCAAAGAGCTGAAGTAGCGTTTGCTGGCTTTCGCTTTCAAGCTGTTCTAAGGGAATCAGCGGTTCTTTGAATCGAATGCGGATTTGGGCAAGGGATTCGGTTTGGCCCAATGGACTAATTTGCTCGATCCAGTCGGGTAGTTTGGGGTTGGGGAGTGCTGCAACCGCAGTCAGCGGTGCAGTCTTTGTACCAATGTTGATTTGGGTGCAGGCGGCGATCGCCACCACCATCACGAATCCCACCACCAAAGATCGCCAAGTCTTCAAGACACGACGGGAAAAAAACATAACCCACTCCACACCGATTGATTGATTGCGTACTTCGGCTTGAGTCCGCTAATTCTGTCATAGCGAATTCAGTCAATGGATCGGCTACAATCCCCATATTTCTTAATGTGTCAGGGAATGGGGGATATTAATCTTTACGCCATCGAGATCAAAGAAACTGTTTAAAAAGTCAGCCAGGATCCTTATCAGAAGAGGGTTCTACGGATTTGCATCATTTCAATGAAACCCTTGTCCAATAAGGCTTACAGAAAACTTTTCAACCAGGTTCTAAGTGCGACCGAGGTTAAGCCTGCGATTATGCCCGTTAAGATGAAAGAGTCACCATTGAAATGAAGCTATTTGTGACCTAGTGTGAAGCCGCTGCTGCATTCACTGATAAAGCAAGCCCAGCAACGATGGCACAAGCTTAATCGCTGCCAAAAATTGCTTTGCCGCACTACAGGCATCGGGATAGGCATCCTGCTATTCGTCAGAGCACTACCCTACCTAGCCCCCATCCATGCTGAAACTCTTCACCAAGACGACCAGGCCATTGAATTTAGCGATCGCAACAATCTCCCCCTAGGAACCCTCCTAACCCGCGACCAAAACCACACCGCGACTATTCCGCTAGAGGAAGTTTCACCCCATTTTATTCATGCCATTCTGGCGGCAGAAGATCGGCGGTTTTTCCATCATGGCCCACTGGATTTACAGGCGGTAGTAAGGGCGATCTTAGAAGCCGTCCAAGCGCAACGAGTGGTCAGTGGTGCATCCACCCTAACCATGCAGCTTGCCAGGATGGTAGACCCGACTCCCTCAACCCCAACGGGGAAACTCCAAGAAATTTGGACGGCATGGCGCTTAGGCGCTGGTATGGATCGTAGAGAAATTCTTCAGGCTTATATCAATCGCCTACCGATGGGTGGCAATATTTACGGCGTAGAAGCCGCCGCTCACGTTTACTTTGGGGTCTCAGCCCGTGACCTGAATCTGGCCCAGGCAAGCCTGTTAGCTGCACTCCCCAACGATCCGAACCGACTCAACCCCTACGATCGCCTACCCGCACTCAAACGACGGCAGCGGTATGTGCTGGAGCAGATGGTTCGCGATCACACCATCACCCCTACGCAAGCCCAGCAGGCATTGGCAGAAGCAGTTACCTTGCAACCCCGACAGCAGGGCATTTTCGCAGCCCCTCACTTTCTGTTTTGGGTTTTGCACCATTTACCCAAAGGGCATCCCGCCCAAATTCGCACCACCCTGGATCGTCCCCTCCAGCAGTTTGTGGAAGCCCAAGCCCAGCAGATCGTTCAAACCCTAGCCCCCCATAACGTGCATCAGGCTGCCGCCCTTGTGATCGACAATAAAACAGGCGAAATCTTGGCCTATGTGGGTTCAACCGACTATTTCTCATCCACGGCGCAAGGTCGCAATGATGGTGTCCAAGCCTTGCGCCAACCGGGTTCAACCCTCAAACCCTTTCTTTATCAGCTCGCCCTAGAGCAAAAGCAAATCCGCCCCAATACTATCTTAGCTGATATTCCCATCGCCTATGCCATTCCAGGCGCACGACTCTATCGTCCCGTCGATTACCACGAGCAATTTCAAGGCCCAGTTCGGGTTCGGGTTGCCCTAGCCAATTCCCTCAATGTACCTGCTGTAAAACTGCTGGAAACCGTCGGTGTCCCTAACTTTCTGGCGTATCTGCGGCAACTGGGATTTGAGCATCTCACCCATTCTCCCGAATATTACGGTCTAGGATTAACCTTAGGCAGTGGAGAAGTCACGCTCTGGGAACTAGCCCAAGCCTACCTAACGCTAGCAAATCAGGGAAATCCGTTGGATTTAAAGGTGATTCCTGCTGAACTTAAGCGTTCCGCAAAAACGCAAAGCTTGCTTAAGCCCAACGCGGCATCTTGGTCATTAATGACGGATATGCTGGGCGATCGCTTTGCCCGTGCCCAAGCCTTTGGCGTCGATTCGCTGTTGAGTCTTCCGTTTCCCAGTGCGGTTAAAACCGGAACCTCCTCGGACTTTCGCGATACCTGGACGGTCGGCTACACCACTGAATACACCGTTGCAACCTGGGTCGGAAATTTCGATGGCGAAGCGATGCAAAATGTATCGGGAGTAACGGGTGCGGCACCGCTATGGAATCGCATTATGCTCCACATACACGAACACCGCGAACCCAAAGCATTTCCTCTTCCGTCGGGATTAGTCAGACGTCCCATTTGTGCGATTTCTGGAAAGAAACCGACATCCGCTTGTCCTACCGTTGTTCAGGAATATTTTTATCCAGAAGACTTGGCGGCATACCAGCACCAAGCAGATGATTTCTTTAAGATCGACTCTACAAGTCCAGGCAAAACGTCTCAGTATCAACTCAGTCTCCCATCTGAATATAACGAATGGCTGGCCTCAAAACCTTCAACAAAGCTTGCTTCTGGCACCTTAAGAATTCTGTCTCCCCACAGGGGTGATTATTTTTTATTGCAAGAATCTACCAAGGAAAAGTACCTTGAACGATTGGAATTCAAACTCGCAGGGACTAGCGGGAAATCCGTACAATGGCGACTCAATGGAAAACCACTCTCGACTACATCCAATGCTTCGCTGTTTTGGCCAATGCAGTTAGGTCAATGGAGTCTCGAAGTTAAAAGTGGATCGATGGTGGATCGGGTCAATTTTGAGGTTCAAGTTGCAAAAATATCCAGCATTCATCAGGGATTTTCGCTCAGAAAGCCCTAAGTGCGGAAGGCGTTGGAATTTGACAAGGATATCGAACTGCGTTCGCCTTGTGGATAAAGCAGTGTGGCTTGTGTGGGTGCCTTTTCTGGAGTTGTTGGACGGGTTTGAGTTTGTGAAGGGGTGGCTGGCTGTGCTGTTGGGCGGGGGTTGAGTTGAGGCAAGATGCGGGGTTTTATGAGATGGGTGAGGTCTTTGTGAAGCTGAAGCAGGAAGAGACTGCTTCAGCTTGCTAAAGCTAGCTTCTGTTGAGGCGGGGATGGGTTGAGGCGATCGCTTTGGCTTGAGTAGTTGTCACCATGTTGAATGCCGAATGACATCAGCTTCGATTCTCATTTTTCAAAGCTGATGCCATTCGGGGGTCGACGTTTGCACCATTTTGCTATGTGCAAGCTACTGTCTAGCGCGAATAGCTAGTGCATCGGTACGAGCCGCCATAATAAAATCATTGCGGTGTAGTCCACCGATGGCATGAGTCCACCACGTTACAGTCACCTTGCCCCATTCGAGCAAAAGGGCCGGATGATGACCCATTATTTCTGCTTCTTCGCCTACCATCTGACTGAAAGCTAGGGCAGATTTAAAATCAGAAAAGAAATAAACCCTTTGCAAGCAATTTTTTTCGTTTTCTTTAACAATCTTCCAATCGGGAATCTGAGGTTTGAATTCAGTAATTTCTGTCTCGCTCATCGGCGGAAGATTGCTGCTACAAGAAATGCAAACTAGCTCTTTAAGTTGTGCCATTGCTACCTTTCTTCATAGATAAATAATTTACTTCCCACCCGAGCCTGATTTTGTACCTTTATAGACCTCAATCGCTTTTTGTAAATCCTTAAACTCTTCACAATTTTGACCACAAATTTTGGTCAATCGATCCAGCTGTGCTTGGGCTTTGGGAAGGTTGCCCGCCTGAAGATAGGCTTCACCCAGGTATTCATAGGCACCTCGATGTTTAGGATCGATCTTGAGGGCTTGCTCGTAGGCAGGAAAGGCTTTATTCAGATTGCCACTCTTGCGATAGCTAAACCCCAAATAGTTCCAGGCATTTGCATTTTGGGGATAACTCTTGACCGCTTGTTCAAGATAGCGGATGGCGGTTGACCAGTCCTTAGCTTTAACAGCTTTCTTGCCAGCTAGATAGTTGAGATCGTTTTGGCCGGAAGTGACCGAGGGTTTTTGGCTACCTCCCCCACCAAATGCATGAACAGTTGGGGAGAGCGAAAATAGAAGCAGTACGCAGCCTGTGAGAATCTTAAGCGCTGCAATAGAGTTATTATTTATCATGGTGTCCCTCCTAGAGAAACCCATTTGGTTATGAATCGATGTAAAGGGGGCTACCTACCATCGTGCAATTTCGGAAGTCAATATATAAGCTGGCTTTACAAAAAATAACTGAATAGACATCTCCATAATATAAACCGTTTAATTATTTTATAATAAAAATGACCTTTTTTAGGCTATAGACCCATGAGTATACTCTCTGAGCATATCCGACAAAATCCTGAAAATACCAAACGGCTAATTGGCATTGATTACG
>JANLSD010000392.1:0-2824 GCA_031362245.1 Acaryochloridaceae cyanobacterium OTE_25_metabat_464
ATCGTTGAGCACATTCTCCAAGGTGGGTAAGCGCTTGCCCTTAAGGCGTGGACGACCCATTTGTCCAGGTTCTCGAAGCGCAGCAGGTTCATATAGAGCCGCATCCATGCGTAAGCGGCTGACCCAATGCAGCGGATGCGGTAGTTGGCTGGCTGAATGCAGTAACTCTAAAACTGCAAAGCTAGTGTCTCCAACCACTACAATGTCTCGCTCTGGCAACCAACGGCGCACTTGCTTGACCATCTGTCGTGCCCAATCTGTCAATGTTTTGTGTCGTTTTCCCTGTTTCTGGTGATAGCGCACCGATGGCGCAAGAACCGTCAAAAATGGCAGTGCCCATATCCTTTGCGCCCAGGGAATCTTGACCAATAGCATCAGGCTTAACCAGCGTAAACCACTGACTTTGACCACTTGGCTATCACTCGAGCGCACCGCGTCTCGATAGATTCCTTTTGCTTGAATTCGCTTACCTTTGCGCCGTTCAACCGTATCGTCAATCCCCATCACGACAACGCCAGAAGGGACGAAGGTGCCAATTAGATGAACCAGTAGACGTCGGGCGACCTTGTGGCTTGACCAGACTGCTCGGCTGAGTACGCGATGATACTTTCCATACGAGCGCTCCCTTGATAACCCCATCACGCGCAACACAGCACTAACCGTGCGCTTTCCAGGACAGAGAATAGCTCCCAGGATAAGAACCTGAACGTGTTGCCAAATTCGAGATGAAAATAGTCCGCCGAAGCAGGACAAGATCGCCGCAAGAGGTTCTGATATAGTAAACACAGTATTTTGAGGGGTGAGAGTGAACTTCGTTTGTCTCACCCCATTCTTCTACAAAGCTGCTCTAGTTCTCGAAATGGATAAAGTCGAGATTAAATAAGACTCAGAATTAGGCCAGCGGTTGAAACCGCTCCTACAGAACGATGTCCGCCTACGCGGACGAGGAGTGAATTTTAACCCTTGCAGGCGGGTTTTGTTGTTGTAGCCGCGATTTCAATCACTGGGTTTTATTTAATCTACGATCCTAAGTTATGTAAAAATAACCTTTTTCAAGTAAGGGGGCTAACCTCAGCCTCTGAAAGTAAAGACCTCTGAATTAGAAGGTTTACTGTTCTGTACCCCCTTACATCACATAATATAAGGCATCCATAGGTAATTTACATAAGGCATCCATAGGTAATTTTGCATGGCACTCATCGTTCAGAAATACGGTGGCACCTCTGTTGGAAATGCTGAGCGCATTCTGGCGGTTGCCCAGCGCGTCAAGGATACCGTAGATGCGGGTAACGCCTTGGTGGTGGTGGTCTCTGCGATGGCTAAAACCACCGATGGTCTGGTGAAGTTAGCCCATGAAGTCTGCGAAAATCCATCCCGTCGAGAGATGGATATGCTGCTCTCGACAGGGGAGCAGGTTACGATCGCCCTCCTTAGCATGGCCCTACAAAGCCTCGGACAGCCCGCCATCTCCTTGACAGGAGCGCAGGTTGGCATCGTCACCGAAGCCGCCCATACCCGCGCCCGCATTTTAGACATTGAAACCGAACGGATGGAGCGCCATCTTGCGGAAGGTAAAGTCGTTGTAGTTGCGGGATTCCAGGGCATCACCAACACCGCTGATTTGGAAGTGACTACCCTCGGACGGGGTGGTTCGGATACCTCTGCGGTGGCGTTGGCAGCAGCGCTGCGGGCGGATCTCTGTGAAATCTATACCGATGTGCCTGGAGTCCTCACCACGGATCCGCGCTTGGTGGAAACCGCCAGCCTGCTTGAAGAAATCACCTGTGATGAAATGTTGGAGTTAGCCAGCCTTGGGGCAAAGGTACTGCATCCGCGAGCCGTAGAAATTGCTCGTAATTACGGCGTACAGATGGTGGTGCGATCGAGCTGGAGCGATGAACCAGGCACCAAGATTGTTGCGCCCAATATTGCGCCCCGTCCTCTCCAAAACCTTGAGCTAGGACACCCCGTAGACGGCATTCGCTTTGACTTAGACCAAGCTAAAGTGGCGCTCCTACGGGTCCAAGATCGCCCTGGCATTGCCGCCAACCTCTTTGGGGTGCTGGCAAAACAGCCCGTCAACGTGGATCTGATTATCCAGTCCATCCACGACGGCAACACCAACGATATTGCGTTTACGGTGGATCACGCTTCGATTAATCAGGCAGAGGCTGTGTCCAACGCCTTTGGCCCTATGCTCCAACAACAGCGCGGCGATAGCCTTGACCAAACCGAGGTGATTGTAGACCGTGACATTGCCAAAATCAGCATTGTGGGGGCTGGGATGATTGGCAGACCTGGGATTGCAGCGCAGATGTTCCGTACCTTAGCCGATGCCAATATCAACCTGCAAATGATTTCCACGTCAGAAGTGAATGTGAGCTGCACCATTGCCAAGGGAGATTGCGATCGCGCCATCAAAGAACTCTGTACGCAGTTTGAGGTTGAAAGCTCCCCTGCTGATGCTGAGATTGACCCTAACTGGCCTGCGGTACGGGGTGTGGCCTTAGACCTAAAGCAGGCGCGACTGGCAATTCGCAACGTGACCGATCGCCCTGGGATGGCGGCGCACATTTTCCAGCAACTGGCGGCGGCAAATATTAGCGTGGATATGATTATCCAATCCCAGCGATCGCGATCTACCCACGGGGTGATGACCCGCGATATTGCCTTTACGGTGCCCCAGATTGATCTGGCGATGGCGCAGACGCTCTTAGAAGAAATTAGTAAAGAAATGGAAGGCGCAGTGATTGAGGCAGATTCTGAAATTGCCAAGGTGAGTATTGTGGGGATGGGGATGCTGGGGCGTCCTGGGGTGGCGGCG
>JANLSD010000404.1:0-4805 GCA_031362245.1 Acaryochloridaceae cyanobacterium OTE_25_metabat_464
GCTATCAAGACTCCCAATCAGCGGTTAGAGAATCAATCCCTTTTATGACCATCACGATGGATTCTGTTCAGACGATGGCTCAATTGGCGATCGCGTTGCCAATTGAGCCGTGAATGGACTTTTTCAGCAAGCCCTAAATAAGATCAGTCCGCTTAAAACGCAAAAAGCGTCCCACTACTGATGGGACGCTTTTTATTCATAATGCAAAAACGACTACCGAGATGGCCCAAGCACCCTGAAATTTGTGCCCTGGGTTTCTTGACGAAACTCTTCCACTTCTTCGGTATAGCCAATGGGCAAAACACGCTCAACGTTTTCGTGAGGACGGGGGATAATCACCCAAGTCTCTAGCACACCGCCGTAGACTTTCTCGACCACATCAATCCCTGCTGCCATCGCCTGCTTGACTTCAGACACATCGCCGCGAATGTTTACCGTAAAGCGTGCGCTTCCGGCCCGTAGATAGCCCACCAACGTTACCCGACCCGCCTTCAGCATGGCATCCGAAGCAGCCAACACCGCTGGGAACCCTTTCGTCTCTAATGATCCGACCGCCTGTTGAGAAGGCATTGAATTCGACATTACAATTCACTCCTGAAGGAATACTTTGAGTCTTTTGGATAGATGAAATTTAAGTGGGTCAGATTGCCGCACCAAGGTTAGCCTCTAAAGCATTTAGAGATTAAACCGAAAGTCTTCAACCTCAGGGGTGAAGTGGATGGGCAAAACGCTTTCCACGTTTTCAGGAGGGTTTGGCACAATATAGTGACTTACTAAATTGTCGCCAGGGGTTTCCTCTACTGCCCGCACGCCCGCTTCAACCGCTCGCGTGACCTCTGAAACTCGCCCGCGAACGGCAACCAAAAATTCTGCACGTTCGGCAAGACCATAGTACACAAGCGTTACAGCGCCTGCTTTAACCATGGCATCCGCTGCGGCCAATACAGGAGGAAACCCAACGGTCTGAATAACTCCAACGGCCAGGGGCATAGCTTTTTTTATTTAAATGAGCAGATTGTGAGCAAGGTCAATTATAGGGTTTATTGGAGTCCAGGTACGGAAAATCTGACGGAAAGTCTAGGGGAATTTTAAACATTTTGTTAAACTGGCTACTAATATTGATTTAATGCCTTGTTCGCCCTGCCCCTAAGAGAACCCCTTAACGCCATGACTTCAACCAAACCCATTGTGATTTCGCCTTCGATTTTGTCCGCAGATTTTAGCCGTCTGGGTGAGGATGTCCGTGCAGTGGATGAGGCGGGCGCGGATTGGATCCACGTCGATGTGATGGACGGACGGTTTGTCCCCAATATCACCATTGGGCCAATGATTGTTGAAGCACTTCGTCCCGTAACCAAGAAGCCTCTGGACGTGCACCTCATGATTGTGGAGCCAGAGCGTTATGTGGCGGATTTTGCCAAGGCTGGCGCTGATATTATTTCTGTTCATGCTGAATCTAGCTCTACCACTCACCTCCACCGTTGTTTGGGGCAGATTAAGGAGTTAGGTAAGATGGCTGGGGTGGTTCTTAACCCTGGTACGTCTTTAGATCAAATTGAGTATGTTTTAGATCTTTGTGACCTCGTGCTAATCATGAGTGTCAACCCTGGTTTTGGCGGTCAAAGCTTTATTCCTGGGGTGGTTCCAAAAATCCGTCAGCTCCGTCAAATGTGCGATGAGCGCGGGTTGGATCCTTGGATTGAAGTGGATGGTGGACTCAAGGGTGCCAATGCTTGGCAGGTAATTGAAGCGGGTGCCAATGCGATTGTGGCGGGGTCTGCGGTTTTTAATACTTCAGATTATGCTGAAGCGATGCGCTCGATTCGTGGCAGCAAGCGTCCTGAGCCAGAATTGGCAAGAGTTTAGGTTTAATTAACGAATTAAAAACAGCCGCGCTCTCAATAATGGGATAGCGGCTGTTTTTGTATGGTTTTGGCTTGAAAACTGCCAAACATTTTGCAAGGACGCACAGGTAGGTGCGCCCCTACCGCCTTTAATAATTTGTGGTATCTAAGAGATGGATAAGGGTTTGGAGGTAGCCGCTGTTTTACAGCAATATGAGCGATTTGGGATTGACCTTGGCCTAGATCGGATCTTGGCACTCTTGGAAAAATTGGGAAACCCCCACCATAGGGTTCCGATCGTTCACGTTGCAGGCACAAACGGCAAAGGCTCCGTATGTGCCTATTTGTCCTCGGTTTTAGCCGCAGCGGGCTATTGCGTAGGGCGCTATACCTCGCCCCATTTAGTGGATTGGACGGAACGCATCACCCTCAATAATCTGCCCATCGCCCCGGATACACTCATCGATGCCCTCCATCGGGTTGCAGCCATCATTGACTCCAGCCAACCCTCTCCAACGCAGTTTGAAGTATTGACCGCAGCGGCTTGGTACATTTTTGCGGAAGCTGCGGTGGATATTGCCGTTATTGAAGTGGGGTTAGGCGGCAGGCTGGATGCCACTAATGTGTGCGATCGCCCCCTCATCTCCATCATCACCTCCCTCAGCCTAGAACACTGGCAACGCCTTGGCCCTACCCTCGCCGATATTGCCCGTGAGAAATCAGGCATTTTGAAAACCGGATGTCCTGCGGTCATAGGGCCACTCCCATCAGAAGCAGATGCGGTTGTGCGTCAAAGGGTCGAGGATTTGGGTTGTCCTGTCGTTTGGCAACAGCCTGCCCAGTGGATTCCAGACAAGACTGAACCTTGGGCGATCGCCAACAACCTCCCCTACCCCCTCCCGCTTCTGGGCGATGTGCAGTTGGTGAACTCAAGCTTGGCGATCGCCGCCCTAAAAATTCTTCAGCAGCAAGGCTGGGCGATTTCTAAAGCTGCTATCCAATCGGGAATGGCCCAAACCCAATGGTTAGGAAGACTGCACAAGACGCAATGGCAAGGCATGGATCTACTGGTGGATGGTGCCCATAACCCGGCGGCTGCAAAAGCGTTGCGACAGTACGTGGATGCAACCCATGTTGGCTCTGTGCATTGGCTGATGGGGATGCTTTCGACCAAAGATCATTCTGATATTTTTGTGGCGTTGCTGAGAGCGGGCGATCAACTCACCCTAGTCCCCGTTCCAGAACACAGCAGCGCAGATCCACAGGCATTGGCAGATCTAGGGCGATCGGTTTGTCCTGGCCTAAAAGTCTGCGATACTGCTCCAGATTTAATCGAAGGACTCCAAAAACTTCAGTCTCAGGAAACAACTCCAACGTCTTTAAACGTACTGTGTGGATCACTGTACCTGGTCGGTGAATTCTATGGGATGCAGTCGTCTCGCTAGAGATGACGTAGAATGTAAAGAAGTATTAAGCCTTCTTTATTGTATGAACCGTCCCACTTCTTCTTCGGTATTGGAAGCGTCTCATGGGTTGGAGGCGATTACGTCTGAACAGACCCTTCCGGCGGGTGGCCCTGACCCTCAGAAATTTGACTGGGCTGAAGCTTGGTATCCGGTTCACTACGTTAAAGATTTAGACCCCAGTGTCCCCACCCCCTTCACCCTTTTAGATCAAGATTTAGTGATCTGGTGGGAACCCACTACTCAGGCTTGGCGATTAGTAGAGGACAAATGCCCTCATCGGTTGGCACGGCTCTCTGAAGGACGAATTTCAGAGGCAGGTTATTTAGAGTGCCCCTATCACGGCTGGTCATTTTCCGGCAGCGGCAAGTGCGAGGTGATTCCACAGTTACCGGAAAATTCTCAGGGATTGGATTCTCCCAGAGCCTGCATCAAATCTTTGCCCACCGCAGTCCATCAAGGATTGCTGTTTGTGTACCCTGGCAAGCCCGAAAATGCCGAAAAAACCAAGGTTCCCATCATTGAACCGATGGAAGAAGATCCTGATCAATGGGTTTGCCTCAACATTGTTCGCGATCTCCCCTACGATGCTCTGACGCTACTGGAAAATGTTTTAGACGCCAGCCATGTGCCCTATACCCACCACCGCACCGTGGGCAATCGGGCCAATGCTGCACCCGTGGCGTTAGAAATGGTTGAAGCAGGGAAACAAGGCTTTGTGGGAAAGTGGGAAGAAGGCCCACGACGGGGCACCTTGGGGCGGCAAGATACGCAATTTATTGCGCCTAACTTTATGTGTCACGATCTAACGTCCAAGCAATTTGGACGCACACTCACAGTTGTGTACGCCATCCCCATTCGTAAAGGGGAGTGCCGTTTAATTGCGCGGTTTCCCTTTAAGTTTTCGTCGCCGTGGCCGGGGCGAATCATGAAGCTAACGCCCACTTGGTTTAACCACATTAGTCAAAACGCCATCCTAGAAGACGATCAGATTTTCCTCCATCATCAAGAACGCGCCTTGGAAGCAGCAGGCGGAAGCGATCGCCTTTCTAAAGCGTTTTTTCTCCCCACTAAAGCCGATTTATTTGTCTCTCAACTCCATCAATGGCTGAGGGACTATCAAGCCGATCCGTTTCCTGGGCAAACCCTTCCTCCTGCGGCACGCACCAAAACTGAGCTGCTGGATCGCTATCATTCCCATACCGCAAATTGCGCAAGCTGTCGGGGCGCGTTGGCAAAGCTCGATCGATTGCGGTTGGGCGTGGCGGGGGTGGGGGCGATCGCCTGGGTCACAACCCCTATTCTGATGGGCCTAGGGCAAACGCTTCCGCTTTGGCTCACCGCTGTTTCTGGACTTCTGGCGATCGGCTGTTTGGCAGGGTGGGGCTTACTGGGGCAACTTGAGCAACGTTTCTATGAGGGGCGTGAAATTCCCCCGCGTAATCTTCCAGAGAAGCGCAAAAAGTAAGGTTTGTCTTTGAAATTCTAAGGACCAAAA
>JANLSD010000416.1:0-6032 GCA_031362245.1 Acaryochloridaceae cyanobacterium OTE_25_metabat_464
AAATTTCTCTTTTAGAGATCGCATAATTTTTTCGTGAAATTGAATTTTGAGCGAAGAATGGAGGTTTCAGCCAGTGGGCACTCTTTTGGTTAAAGGCGTAAAGCCTTGTCGGATATAGGCTACAGGTTTTGGAGATGTCTACACTACTGGGCATTATGGGTATAATGGCTGTAACCTGATCGATCATTCAACTTTCAGTCATTAGCAATGACAAATCCCAACCCTGTTTTAACCAAAGAGTTTTTAGATACACGCTTCACTCGTGACGATGGTGTCGAAAAACTAGTTACGACACCTTTTCAAGTTAGGCTTCCGGTCTCGACCGACTCTGTATTGCGCAATCTGCCCAATCGTTCCGCATTTATCCGAGCTGCGATCGCTGAAAAGCTAGAGCGTGACGGGCTAATACCCACGGGGGATGAGAAATGAGCACCATCGACGAACGACTAGAGCGTCTGGTCGCGATCACTGAGTACAACGTTCAGCAAATATCCGATCTGAGAAGCACGACAGAGACGCATAGCGATCAAATTGCAGAGAGCGCACGACAGGTATCAGATCTACGCTCATCGGTGGCTTCATTGGTTCAGATTGCAGCGCGTCAGAGCGAAACCATAGATCTGCATTGGCAAACCCTTGAGGTGTACCGTCAGAACTTTGAGGCGGTGATCGCCAGAATCGATCAGAACTCAGCAGAGATTCGAGGACTGCAAACCGAGAACCGTCGCATCCTAGATCATCTGTTTGGCCAGCAGTCAAACTGACCCAGCAATACACTCTAGGGGCATCATTGGGGGCATCCTATAAATGCCTAGAATTTCTTTGCTTGATTCGCAAGCATTCCAAGGCTTTTATCTATGGATGTCAGCTCCACCATAGATAATTTAATAACATATAATGATGTGCACCAAGCTCGCGCTAGTAGCGGGTTTTTGTTGTTTTATAGGTCTGTTTAGAGATTCCCAACCCTTTGTTTTTATCAAAATTTCGTATCTACTCAAAGGGCACCCGTGTAAGCCAATTAATACTTGACAGACCATACAATCAAGCAAGTGATATTTCCCCTGCATTAGATTGGACACTTCTGACTATTTGATGTCCAAAAAATATTAATTATATTTTTTGGATTGTGGTAACAATAACACTGGCAAAGATATTTTTTGTGTCTCCTGATCAATTCGATGAAGCCACATCTGACAAAACTATGGTATGTAAGTCAGTAAGGCTCTTGAAAGCTCGGTCATTAGCCAAAAATAAAGTGCAACCAGTTTTAAGTGCAGTAGCACCATGAATCGCATCGGGCAGTTTTAACTTACTGGTAGATCGTAAACGCGCTGCCCAAATCAAAATCTCTCGCTCTACCGGAATGACTGCCACATTTTGACGATTGGCGATCGCCCTACAGTAAGCCTGTTGAAGCACTTCAATGGACTTTAAGATTCCCACAAATCTCGTTCCCGCCGAATAAACCGATCCGCCTCGTCGTGGGTTTCAAAACTGCCTTTCCCCGTTCCGATCAAACTTGTAAGCGGAAGCTCAAATGGTTGTGACGGCTGCGGATCCACGAGCACAATCACTTCTACCATTGCCCCTAATGGTAACTCTGGAGATTGAATTATCACTGTACCATTGGGCTGAACGACCGTCTTTTGTCTAAGTCCATTCAGCATGTCTTCTTCCTTTTCTGCTCAATGTGTAATTAGTTACGCATACTAGCCCAGGCAATGGATGAGCTACTGCTGTTCACTATGACTTATAGTTTAACTTCTGTTTTAACTACTACTACGGCGATTCTCAGGAAAAATTGCATTGCACCGATATTGCACCCTTTGACTTCTCTCAGGGCACAATATCTAGCTGGCTGAGCGAAGCCGTGGCTTGCCTCCCGAAGGGTAGCCAGCGGTAAGCGTTATCCCAGAAATGCCCTAAGCCTCCTTCTCTAACGAAGCAAAGCCACAGCATCACCTCCTCAACTCAGCAAAATCCGTTAGCACTCCATAAATCAACCAAATCGCCATCGGTCGCAGATACATGCAGGCCCGAAACGTCCCCGCCGCCGTAATCGCCTCAGGCGTACGGAACTGAAGCCCATTCTCATAAACCTGCTGCACCACTGTCTCCGTCAGCTTAAACGCCTCATCGCCCATACCCATCTGGAGCAAAAACGCCGCCAAGCCAAAATTAATCCCCGTCCACACCTCCAGGGGATGAGTCGCATCCGGCTTCTCAGGAATACCGCCCAGCCGCAGTCCATTCGCAGCCCCCAACGTGCCGTTATTAAAGCCCAGAAAACAGGTTTCATAAACTGTCCTCAGCGCACTGCGCGTACAGTCCTCTGGCACCACATCTGGCAGAGACAACAACCGCGCATAAAACTGACCGCACAACTGATCCGCCATCACCACATCCGACCCACTCTCGCTATCGAGACGGTAATACTGCCCATTCCAAAGCGTTGCTTGGTACAAAGGCCGAGATCGCCCTAACCAATCCTGATAAGTCGCAATCTCCCCATCCACGATCGCCCCCGTAGCCTGAAGCACCTTGGCAATGGCGATCGCCGCTTCCAACGCCGCAATCCACAACGCCCCACAGTAGGCGCTAATCCCCTGAAGCCGCCAATCATCAAAGGTTTGATCTGGTGCCCCTGAATTTTCAGGAATGCCGTCCCCATCCTCATCAAACGCCTTGAGATAGGCTAACGCCGCCGTCACCGCAGGCCAACATTCGGCCAGGAATTCTGTATCTTTGCTGCCCGTCAGTAAGAAGTTGCGGTAGACCAACAGCACAAAATCCGAAGGCAGATCTTTCCAAAGGTTGCAGTCTTGATAGCTGGTGTAGTTGGTTTTCTCCCACGGGTGCTCGTTGGGCGCACCCAAATCATGGGGTGTCGCATTCAAGGCTTTACGCAGCGCAAGGGGACTCTCCACCCCCAGGGTATGGTAGTAGCCAATCACACGGGTGCGATCATCTGCCGTGGGGATGGCCCTGGCAAAAGCCCGCATCACCGATTTATCTAGCTCCGGCCACAGCATAAACAGGGCAAAGGAGCCGTAAAGTCGTACGTCTAAGCTTTCGTACCAGCGGTAATCCAAGCATTCCAGCACCGCAAATTGCCCAATGGGGTCGCGCTCATCGCCTGCGCTCCACAATGCACCGCCGCTGGTGAGGTCGTAGAGTTCGTTCATTAACCCCATCTTGAAGCAGTCCGACAGATCGGTGCGATCGAGGATCGGCTGCTGCCATGCCACAATTTGGGTTTGCCAGTCTTGGTAGTGCTTGAGGCTATGGCGCACCATTGACCAAGCATTACTGCCATTGCGTCCAAAAAAGTCGGTATAGCGACGGTAGTAGGGTACGCCTTCCGCAAATTCAGTAATGGGAAAATCCCACGTCACCACAAAGGGAATCTGCTGAGACTCGCCAGGGGCTAGGGTGATACGGACTGCGATCGCCGCTCCAATCTGCTCCCCTGCGATCGCAGGGGTCTCATCTCCCACGTCTGCCAGAGAGCCGTCTTTCGCAAAGGTAGACCAGAGTTCGCTGCCATCGCCGCTGGTGTTCCAACGACTGTGGTAGAAGGCTTCTTGGTTGTAGGGGGTTGTATAGGTGGCGATCGCCCATTGGCCTTCCCCCTCTGCGACGGGCTGTTCCAGGGGTTTAGGGGTGCTGCCTAAAATGCAGCCAAACCGACCATGATCCTCAATCACTTGATTGAAATTGCCCACGCTTTCGCCCATGCGGGGCTTGTACTCATACTCAGGGCTTCCATCATCCCGCACTTTTACGATGGGGGATTTGAGGGCATTGGTAAACCAGCCCACCATGTTTTGCCAAGTGAGCATAATGCTCAGGGTAATCGGTTCTGTGGTGGGGTTGTGGAACGTCCAGGCGAAGAGGGCGACGGGGTAGCTGGTGTCTTGATAGTTCTGGGGCAAGATGGGCGAAAATTGCTCACAGGTAATCTGCGCTTTAAACACGTTTTCGTAGACAAACCAACTGCGCGGATAGAGTGCATGATAGGTGCCGCCTGTTTCTGCGGGGTACCACTGCCAGCTTTGAAGGGTGCGATCGGCTGCGGGTTCGGTGGAGAGGGCGTAGGCTTGGGGTGGTGCGTCCCCGACCTGTTCAAAAATGCTGAACTGACAGGCAGGCATGGTCTGAAACACATGTTCGCCACCGTCAATGTGCCACAGGTTAAACTCTCCCCGTGGGCTGCGTCCAAAGCAGCCTGCCCCAAATCCGCCAAGGGGCATTCCGTGCCAAGGGCCATCGTCTAGGTTACTGGCATAGCGAACGGTGTAGGGGTTGTCCCAGCCTTTACCAATGGGGCGATTCCAGGCGCAAGAGGGAATGTTGGGGGAGGGGTGCTGATTTTTCATCCCCCAATTTTAGAGGCTTTGTGGATTTTTATGAACCTATGCCAGCAGCCAATTTCCAAAAAGTTCTAAATCTCGTCAGGATTGATGCCCATTGCCCTTAATCGTTCTGCCAGATGTTCCACTCGATGTTGAGCAAGTTCCTTGTCTTGTCGCTCCTGTTCAGCATTTTGTCGTTCTTGTTCTAGCAGTTGCTCTAGGTTCTGCCGCGCTTGCACCTCTTCAGCCAATGCCGCGACGAGTTCATCGGGGGCTAACAATTTTTCGCCTGTATCTTCTCGATAAAAACCAATTAGGGTATCCTCTAACTGCAAATGCAGTTTGAGGGGTTCGCTGCGCCCATCGGTGATGGGGATGTACTGTTCGCCGTTGAAGCGGTAGCCTCTCAGTTGTTCGGCAATCCATTCTCCCTTCGGGTCAAATAGCCAGTATTCTTTGACTTCAAGCTGTTCGTAGAGCTTTTTCTTATAGTCTTGATCTTGGTTGCGGGTACCTTCTGAGGTCATTTCAAAAATGACGGCGGGGACGGAGCCTTCTTCCCAGGTTTTGTAGTTATCTCGTGGGCCTGGGGGTACGTCAAAAATTACCATGATGTCTGGTGCTACGCGCAGTCTTGGAAACCCTTGGGCATAGTAGAGAAACTGATCGGCTAATACAATGGCCTGCTGATGTGCTAAGTATTGTCGCAGCACAACAACTGCGTTGATGATGGCATCAACATGCACTGAGGTTTCAGCCAAGGGTTCTCCGTCGGAACTGGGGTAAAAGATTTCTGTAATGTCAGAAGTGGGACGAGTGGCGACCATCTTCAATTGCAGTGTTGTTTAAGTGTTTTTATAGTAACAATTTTAGGATTGGTTTAATTGGAGGTGATTTAATTCAAGATTTTAAGGCCATCTCCGAAATTAAACTTACCAACAACTCTGCAAGGCTTTGCAAGAAATCGTCTGAGTACTTGAACAAAATTAATTTTATAGAACGGTTGCTTCATCTCTTGCACTAACTCACCCCAGCCCTCTCCTCATCGTGGGCCTAGCCGCTCTGGAAGCTAGGGGAGGGAGTCAGTCCATATTCTTCCCCCCTTTATAAGGGCGAATTGAGGGGGGTAATGCAGGGTGTAGCTAATTTTGTCGAACCACTTAAGGCAATTCCTGCTCAACAGTACGAGACACATCCTTCAGCTTCGAGAGTTCGATTAATTCTTTTTCCTTCGTCTTAATCTTGATCGGAATATTCAAAGGCTCAGGTTTTTCCAGCCAACAACTGGCGATCGGCAAAGTCTGCTCCAAATCTTCCAAAGGCCGAGGAATCACCATCACCGCATTCAGCTCCCCAATTCGCTCCGCCTCATGCATCCCCGCCTCGATCGCCATCGCCACATTTGCCACCGACCCTCGAATAATCACCGTACAAAGCCCCGCCCCAATCGTCTCGTAGGCCGAAAGCTTCACCTCAGCCGACTTCAGCATCATGTCTGCCGCACCCACCATTGCAGGAAATCCGCGAGTCTCCAGTAGACCGATCGCCAAATTACTAAGCTGACTCACCGCACCATTTTGAGCCAACTGCATCATTCTGGCGCTGATGGGCAACACCGCCTCTAGATTCGGCAAGGGCCTTGCCAACGTCAAGCTTGAAACATACTGACCAAAC
>JANLSD010000009.1:0-2760 GCA_031362245.1 Acaryochloridaceae cyanobacterium OTE_25_metabat_464
GGATTTCGTTCTTGTAGCTGCGGTTTCAACCGCCAAGCGAAAAGTTTTGTCAGTCAACCAGGGTTTAAATATTGATATCATGTAGGACATAAAGATTCCACCTACCGCTCCAATTGCTGCACAGACAAGTGTAGACGCAGCAATTCCTAGAATTTTTATCATCGTTGGAGGCATACTTTTATTTTTAATTAGGATTTTTTATTTATCGGTACTTGGTGAACTAAATATATTTTCAATAATGCTTAGAGTCGGTGCAGAGTTGGCAATTACATTGGAAGCGCTGGTTCCAACAACTGAGGCCGTATTACTAGGTTTCACATAGCTAGTGATTGCATTACTAATACTCCAAAGTTTTTGTTCTGTTGTCATACGTTCCCATGCTTGATTTTGTAGAGACTGATTAATAAAGAGTTTAATTTAGCCATATTTTTTTAATTGAGTAATATACACCATAGGCTCCAAACGTAGTTCCAAAAATAAACATAGGACTATATCCAAATGAATACTTTGGATCTGATAGCCACATTAAATAAGATCCTACTAATCCACCAACGCCACCAATAAATAAGCCAGTGAATATGTATACAATCGTACCTAAAACTTTAATTTTTAATAGGTTCATGTCTACTTTTTCTTGATATTTTCATTGATAACATTTACGATTGGTGGCGAATTACTAAAAACATTCCCGACAGTTGTACCGATAGTGGAAGCTGTTAGAGCTTCTTTAGTAAAAGATTGAACTGAAAGGCTCAAAAGCTTTATGTCTAAAGGAGCATTTTTCCATGCTTGCTCATTAAGTGCTTTATTTAAAGTTCGATCAATAGAGCTGTATGTGGACTCTGTGATGTCGCCCAAAAATGATCCAAGACCTCCAAAGAAAGCACCTGTCTTAGCATTTTTTTGTACACCTTCTAAAAGACCAACTTTTTTCTGTAAAATCATGCTGTTAAAAGCATTTTGCGCCAAAGTTACTCCTCCTCCAATCACTCCACTTCCAGCACTATTCAATAAAGTTCTGCCCCCAAGACCCGCAAGCTGACTACTTAACGTTTTTCCACCCAAACCTACCGCCGTCGTCAGACCCGAAACATTTACCCCTAGCCTTAACCCCAAAGCCCCTGCTATGGCACTACCCGCAACAGAAACAGGATCAACTTTGCCAAAATCTCCCTTATTTGTAATCATCTGAGATGTAAGGTCAACCCCTCCGCCCAATACGCCTCCAAAAGTCTTTGTCAGCCACCAAGGCGTTGTCGCTGCCGCCGCCCGTGCAGGCAAAAGCGACTGAACGAACTTTGTCCCTATGGCAGCCTCTGCAAAAGGCACCGTCGCCAAAGCCGCTAAACTCATCGGCGCATTCTTCTTCGTAAACTGAGACGGAATAAACGCTAGCCCAGAACCCAACATCGTCTTACCCCAATTTCCCTCCGCTAGACCTTCATCGGCAATCGCCCGCGAATTATCAACCCCTTTCTGAGCAGCGCCTGTCCCAGAAAAGAAAAGCTCCGTCGGCAATCCCCACAGTAAAGCACCCGTACGCTTTAGCGTGCCCGTAACAGAATTACGATCTTGTTCCCCATTCTTATTCAGTGCAATATACTGTTCTCTCGCCAAATCTGGGTCAAACAGCCCCTGTGGCTGTCGTGAAGGCATTGGTGTTTGAGGCTGACCCTGTGCTGTTTGCGGGTATAGTCCCTCAGATATCTGTCTACCCGTTTCCACCAGATTGACGCCCGCAGAACCAAAGCCCTGCTTGATTTGCCCACCCAGTCCGCCTTCCTTTCTACCCGAAATGCCCTGCTTAAGATAAAACCCTCGTGCTTGGTCTATCGTTTCGGTTGAGAGATTGAAGTTTTTAGCCGTATTCCAAGCCGCTAACCCAAATTCAGTCGCAGAATCTCCAATGGACTGAGCCGTCTGCATGCCCTGATGTACGAATGACTGACTTTGGGCCAGCATCTGCTGACCCTTATGCTCAGTTTGATGCACCAGATTAAGCCCAGTCCTCTGGGCCTTCTGGACATTCCGTTGAGCCGTCGCCATTGCCCCCACCCGCAACCGCTCAGCGCTCACTTGAGCATCATGATATTGGTGCTGGCTAAACCCAACCGCTTGATGGGCTATCTGCTCAGCCCCATGAAACGATTTTTGACCAAATTGGAACGCATTGTGGGCGGTATGGTCTGCCCTATTCCATAGATGAGACGCAAAACCTTTTGATTGAGATAACCAGTTTGAATAAGGCTGTTGTTTATGGGGTTGCCCCATCGGTAACGCACCAGGCTTCATCCCTTGGTTGGCAAGAATCGCTGCTCCTTTGAATAGGCTTTTGCCAAATGCTTCAGGCTTGAATCCAGCGTTGAATTGGCCCTGTACTTTGCCGGGATATTTGAGTGCCTCCGCCCCCGCCAGTAGATCAGCACCCAGCTTAGGATTGATGGTGCCGAGGGCAATTGCATCTTTCACTAAATTAGGATGACTCAGAATCTTTTGGATGACAGGAAATTTCTGAACTGTCTTCTGGGTTTGCTCCTTTTTCTGGTTCGCTTGCTGCTGTTGTTTAACTTGCTGCTGTTTATCCTGCTCCGGCTTCTTCTTGGCATCAGTGCCCAATACATAAGTAGTCAGACAAAATTAATTACATAAGATTCTCCAAATTCTCTGAGCACTTTTTCTACATAATCGACCAAACTTTGCCAGCTTTGATAGGCATTGATCTCTATCCATTCGTACTTGATGAATCGCCAAAGAATCTCG
>JANLSD010000019.1:0-6830 GCA_031362245.1 Acaryochloridaceae cyanobacterium OTE_25_metabat_464
TGGGCTATCCGAACAGTATTAAGACCGCGCCAGCGTATTGTCATGGCGAAAACTAGGGTCTTCAATCCCATGCAGCATCATATTTGTCACGCAGAGCATATGGGGCAACTGCTTTTTCTCCACCGCCCGCAGCGCCGCCCGCATCGACTTCTCGTCCTCCACCTTTTTGACATAGCGATCGCGCATGTGCCGAATCGAACAGGTCAAAAACCCACCCGTCCCACAGGCTGGGTCAAACAGAATTTCTCCAGGCTTAGGATCGATCGCATCCACCATAAACGCCGTCACCGCACGGGGCGTATAAAACTCACCCGCATTCCCCGCGCTTTGTAGGTCATTGAGCAACTGCTCATAGATGTCGCCAAAATGCTGGCGATCTGCCAGATTATTAAAATCCACCTCGCTGATTTTGTTAATCACCTGCCGCAGAAGCTGCCCAGACTTCATGTAGTTATTGGCATCCTCAAACAAATCGCGCACCACCTGGCGACGATTCGCATTATTCCCGGCGATTGGCAGATCCTTCAGCTCAGGGAAGAGGTCAATATTGATAAAGTTCAGCAGCTTATCCCCAATAGACCTCTCGCCGAATCTGCATCGCCTCATCCCAACCGGACTGCAAAACGGCTGGCGTGATGAACTTAGCGCAGATATCGCTTTCACTGAGAGATTTTTTATCCATAAAGCTTTAGAGGCATCTCATTAAAAACTATCTGGGTCAATGCCCAGTTCTCTGAGCTTGGCAGCAAGACGGGCGGCTTCTGCCCTCGCTTGCGCCCTTTCTTGTTCAGCTTTTTCTCTTTTCTGGTCAGCCTGCATCCTCAACTGGTTAGCCTGTTCCCTCTGCTGCTCAGCCTGTTCCAAGGGCGTTGGAATCCATTGCCCTTGCTCATCTACCCACCTTAACCACTGACGGGTGATACCTTCATACTCGCCTTGCCACAGCCCTAGCCCTACCTTTAAATCGGTTAGCCAGAAACAATTATCTTCAATTTCTAGGCGTTGGTACTGCTCATCAATCAGTTGGTACCCCCTGAGGATACCGCTGTAGCGATCATACAAAATGTAGTAGGGCACCTGGAGAATCCGTTCATACACCTCCCATTTAGTGGGTGGCGCTCCAGCATAAGAGATCGTCTCACCCAGATCCTCTTTTTCTGTCCCTGGCGACAGCAGTTCCACAACAACAGAAGGACTGGCCCCTTCTTGCCAGACCACATAACTTAAACGAAGATCTGAGCCATCATAAAGTCTGGGTACGTTGAGAGCCGCAAACCAATCCGGTCGCTTGTGCCAAAGGGGATGACGTAAATCGTAGTAAAGACTGAGATCTGTGCCAGTAAAAATCTGATTCTTCGCAACCATTGAGAGCCGAAACGTTGCACTCAGCAATTGCGGCTGTAAATCGTGAAACTCGTCCGGCAAGCCTGGCTCCTCTGGATCTTCACTCGGAAGATCATACATTGTGGGCAGCTTTGTTTTGTCTAGCTTGCCATCGCCTGTCTGCTCAACGAAAAAGCGCGATAGGGTCATAAAACAGCCTCAAAATGCAGCTAACCGTAGCTTAACATTCGTAGTTTTTAATCGAGACTCTGATGTAAAATTTCTAGTCTCTATCACGAGGATCAGCGCTATACGTAGGCCAACCCTCATGATAAATCGCTAATATTCCGGCACTGATGCGTCTACTTCACGACTCCAGGCTTGGATACCGCCTTTGACATTGGTGCCATCGATCCCCGCAGATTTGAGGATACCAAGGGCTTTCATGGAACGTCCGCCCATCTTGCAATGGACAATCAGGCGCTGACCATTGAGGAGCGATCGCACTTTCTCAACCCCCTGACCATTTTCGATATCAGGCAAAGGCACCAACACCGAACCAGGAATCCGAGCAATCTCGTACTCATTGGGGTTACGCACGTCGAGGAGCACGTAGTCTTTTGCACCACTATCGAGCACCTGCTTGAGATCCGTTACTGTCATCTCAGGGATTGCCGCCTGCTGCTCCGCTTCCTCCGCCTGCGCTTGGGGAATGCCGCAGAACATTTCGTAGTCAATCAGCTTGTCAATCACAGGGCGCACAGGATTGGGGCGCAGTTTTAGCTCTCTAAACTTCATGTCTAGGGCATTAAACAACAGCAGTCGTCCGCTGAGGGTGGTGCCTTGACCCAAAATAATTTTGATGGCTTCCGTCGCCTGAATGACGCCAATAATGCCAGGAAGAATCCCCAACACGCCGCCTTCGGCGCAGGAGGGAACCAGTCCAGGGGGCGGTGGCTCAGGATAAAGGTCGCGGTAGTTGGGGCCACCTTCGTAGTTAAAGACCGTTGCCTGTCCTTCAAATCTAAAGATAGAGCCGTAGACGTTGGGCTTGTTGAGCAAAACGCAAGTGTCGTTGACCAAATAACGCGTCGGGAAATTATCCGTCCCGTCAATAATGATGTCGTAGGGTTCGGCAATGCCGAGAGCGTTTTCAGCCGTGAACTGGGTCTCGTACAGATCGACCTGACAGTAGGGGTTAATCTCTAAAATCCGGTTTTTCGCGGACTCAATTTTGGGCTTGCCCACCCAAGAGGTACCGTGAATCACCTGACGCTGAAGATTAGAGAAATCCACCACGTCAAAATCCACGATCCCTAGGCGACCCACGCCTGCTGCCGCTAAATAGAGTAAAAGCGGTGAACCTAGCCCTCCAGTCCCAACACAGAGAATACTGGCAGCCTTCAGTCGTTTTTGACCCTCAAGGCCCACTTCGGGCAAAATTAAGTGGCGGGAGTACCGCTCATAGTCATCTTTAGTAAGCTGGATCTCATCCAGGTTTGGATTGAGCATTGTCATTTATCCTTTGCAAAGCTTAGATTTCTTAGGGCATCTTCGAGGTTTGGCATAACTTGAGGGGGAGTTGTGCCAGAAACCATAAGCCTCTCAGGTAAAAACTCATGGCGTGTCTACGATAGATTCCCATGATATCCCAACCGATCACACGAGCGTGTCACCCATCTAGAAGCATTGGGGTTGAATTGGGGCGATCGCTACACACTAAGCGTTCGCAATACGAAACCGAACAAACCCACGATTCGCTGGATTTAGGTCAAGCAGAAGTGTATTCATCCAAATCCGATCCCAAAGCATCTGTCTGACTCAAAAAGCTTATTCAAAGCATAAGGTGCTCTAAATCAAACCTTATTTTTATGTTAATGCCTACCTTACCTTGATCCCGTTAAGTGGAAAAGGCTTGTATGGATAGATTCTAAATTCAACTAGGCATTCATTGGCCTAGATTCTAGAAGTCTTTTCCAGAGATGATTTTCTGGTTTTGTGTGGTCAGAAAATCATCAACTTTTGGCAAACATACATATATTCATGGATTCATCCTAATTTGCACCTGCAAAGTTTCCAAACGGTTCAAGCCCTCAACTTCGTAACCTTTTGGGCCAAACATCATGGGACAACTTGCTACAGGACTTTTCTGGACTTGCGTTGGCTTAATTCTCTTCAAACTTCTCCCCGATACAATTCCCAAAAAGTTTGGACGTTTGCTGTATTGGGTGGGGGTACCCTTACAAATCCTTTCCTTAGCCCATAGCTCAGATTTTGCAAGGGCACCTTGGCTCCCCCCGCTTACCGTGTTGTTGGTGTTGGTGTTGGGATTGTTGACCTCTATTCTTTGCTTAAGCGGGTTGAAGCAGGCCAGAAGCACCTCTATCGAAGCCCATAGAACTCAAACGATCCTTGCTGCCGAAGCAGCGTTCCTGATTACGCCTCAAACCCCAGCGGATCGCTTCTCTTCACATCTCATCGAACTTTTTAGTAGTGCTTGGCCTCAGCAACGTCCCTCTAGAGGCAGCTTTATTCTGTCTTCAATGCTGGGCAATACGATCTTCATTGGGTTAGCCATCATCCCCTCCTTAGTTGACCGCGCTTACCTGGGATGGATCATTCTCTATGGTGTGGCGCACTACCTCTTGGGTAGCTACGGAATCGGGGTCTTTTTAGCCAGCCACTATGGTCGCAATCACGTTAGTAATAATTGGTCCACTCAAATTCGGGATGTGTTGACGGTTCCTGCCCTTTGGGCCTTTGCGATCGGATTGATCAGTCAGCCCATTCACTATCCAGCCCTCATGGATGCAGGATTACAGCTCGCCCGATTAACGGGAGTACCTGCCGTTTTTATCCTCCTTGGAATGCAGTTAGGTAAATTCCGAGGTGTGCAAGGTCTCCAAACCGCATTGGTGCCTGCCACGATTAAAATGCTGGTGCTTCCTTTGATTGCAGGATTGGGCTTGTCACTTTTTGGAATGCATGGCGATGCAAGGTTGACCTTGGTTTTGATGGCAGGCATGCCCACCAATTCAGCCAATCTTATTCTCGCTGAAGAATACAACCTCGACCGTCAGCTTGCGGCAGGCAGCATTTTACTGAGCACCATTGGGTTGCCTCTGTTTTTACCCCTGTGGGTTACTGTTTTTCCGTAGCACAGTCCCGTTAGGGCAACGCTTGCGCAGGAATGATCGCATCACTGGGTTTATTGGCGGCACTGATCAGCGGCTTGAGGGGCACAAAATCATAGCCCGTGCCGGAAACCTTTCCAGGCAAAACCTTGACAAGGGTGCCCGCTTTATTGCGATCGCCCGTCGGTAAAAACTGAACGACACCTGTTGCGCCCTTCACAGAGAACCCAGGATTAGAGAGGACTTTTTGCAATCCCAGTCGGCTGGTACTGGCACGCAGTGCAGTGGTGATTGCGGTTGTGGCATCGTAGGCCATTGCAGTACGCCAATTCCCAGGGCCTCCCCAATATTTTCGGGCATCTTTCAAATAGGGCGTGTTACTGCCGGAAGCGGGATCCCAAGGAGCCTCCATGATCACACCATTGGATGCTTCCATGCCTTGCTGAAGCGTTTCATAGGTATACATAGAATGACTGGCGATGATGCTCAGTCGTCCTTTATTAGATTGCATCACGGCGATCGCCTTTTTGAGCTGCTCAACGCCAGGGGCTAGCAATAAACTTGTGGCACCGTCGCTGGTGGCCTGGGAAACGACTTCATCTGGATTAAAATCAGGGGCTGAGAAATTGCAGGCGGTACGCGTAATCTGTCCGCCCGAGACATACACCGTCGCTTCAAAATCTTCTCGAAAAGACTTACTTGCGCGTGCTTTAGAATCAGAACAAATCGCAATTTTTTTATTTCTTTGAACTTGGACGACATACCTCGCCAAAGCATCTGCAAACACTCTGCTGCTGGGGGTTGTCCGAAAAATAAATTTACCAATCCCACTTAAATCTTTCGAGTAACTGGTGGGGGAAAGCATCACGATCCCCTTGCTATCATAAATTGGGGCTGCTGCAAAGGAGACATCGCTGGACTGATGACCAATCACAGCTAAGAGACTGGAGTCATCAGACAGCTTAGTGGCGATCGCCTTGCCAATTTCTGGATCGTTTTCATCATTGGCAATTAAAACCTGAAGCAACTTACCCTGAATTTCATGCTTTTGGTTGGCCTCATCCTGCTCTTGAGCAACCCCTCTTAAAATTTCTTTGGCAACATTAACGTTGTTACCAATTGGCACACTCACCGCCACTTTTACAAAATTTCCACTGGCAGCAGCTTTTGCGTTATTTAGATAAATTAGGGTTTCAGGATCGTTTCGATTTGTTTTCAGAGAAGCGCTGAACTGTGCGATCGCCGCTTCAAAGTCACCCGCCTTGAATTTCTCAACACCTGCTTCTTTTTCGGGACTATTATCTACAGTCACCAATATTTTTTCGCCCAAGCTGATGCGTTTCTCTAAAGAAGCATCTTTGTTAAAACCAAATAACCCAGCAAAAGGAATTTGCGAGAAATTCCAAGAATTAGATTGTGGCTGAGATGGAGAAGGTTTTTGTGTGGACTTCAAAGCGACAGAAGCTGGAAGTTTCGTCCCCTTTAGAGTCGATTGATTTTCGTAATTACTCAACCAAAATATAAGCGGGCCAATCAGGCTAAAAATTACAAAAGAAGAGGCAAGGATAGCCTGTTTTGGACTCGCATGCATTAATCAATCCCCCAGAAGATAAAAATGAATCAAAAACAATGGTAAAAAATGGAGAAACTCAGCTCAAAAAGTTTTTAATTTAAGACCGCACTCACGTTTAGATGCTCTATGCATGATTAGATTTCCAATCAATACATTCAAATGTGCCGGAATCTAATATTATCTCTGTCACGAGCCACTGACAACCGTAGAATTACGCACTTTTCTGCCTTGGAGCCAAAAAAACATAGGCATTCCATATCGAAGCGACTCTACCGATTTTGGACTCACTGGCGTCTATTCTTCTTCAAGGACTGGATCCTCTGACAATACTTGCCAGCTCAAACCATGATTTTTGGTTTTGTCTTGCAGTTGCTGGGCAAACTGCTCAATTAAGGCATCGTTGCGACGCGGCGTTGTGACATCAATCTCAAGGGCAGTCTGCTCAACATTATCAACAGACTCTACGCTGTGGCTCTGGATTCCATTCAACATCATGGTTTTCCCGCTCAGCAGATGCAGCAGCAAATCCCGAATCGCAATCTCTTCAGTGCGATCGCAGACCAAACTACAGCGATAGCAGATATTTGACTCACCCAGTTTTGTAGGTTGAAACTTAATCTGCTCAATCAAAGGCCGCAAAATCAAATTGGCCACCACCACCGCCGCAGACCCTACATAAGCCTGAAACAGGAACCCGCCACCGGCCAGAGTCCCCACCGCCGCCGCGCACCATAGCGTCGCAGCCGTATTTAACCCCTTAATGCTGGCTCCATCCCGCAGAATAATGCCACCACCCAAAA
>JANLSD010000027.1:0-16265 GCA_031362245.1 Acaryochloridaceae cyanobacterium OTE_25_metabat_464
TGTCACAGGCTTGTGGATGGCTTCTATCGGCATCATTGGGATTGCGTTGAATCTTCGGTCTTATGACTTTATCTCTCAAGAGATTCGGGCAGCCGAAGACCCTGAGTTTGAAACGTTCTACACCAAAAACATTCTGCTCAATGAAGGTCTAAGAGCTTGGATGGCTCCTCAAGACCAGCCCCATGAACACTTTGTATTCCCTGAAGAGGTACTTCCCCGTGGTAACGCTCTCTAATAGTTCCGTAATGGCGGGCGGCCGCGACCAGCAATCGACTGGATTTGGTTGGTGGGCAGGTAATGCTCGTCTCATTAATTTGTCTGGCAAACTGCTGGGTGCTCACGTCGCCCACGCAGGTCTGATTGTGTTTTGGGCCGGGGCCATGTGCCTGTTTGAAGTGGCTCACTTCACCCCTGAAAAACCCATGTACGAGCAAGGCTTTATCCTGCTCCCCCACGTTGCAACCTTGGGTTGGGGCGTTGGTGCTGGCGGAGAAGTTCTCAGCACCTTCCCGTTCTTCGTCGTTGCCGTTGTGCACTTAATCTCATCGGCAGTACTGGGCTTGGGCGGCGTTTATCACGCACTGCGCGGCCCTGACACCCTTGAAGAGTATTCCAACTTCTTTGGATACGACTGGAAAGACAAGAACAAAATGACCTCCATTTTGGGCTACCACCTCTGCATTTTGGGTGGTGGCGCGTTCTTGCTCGTCCTCAAGGCCATGTTCTTTGGCGGGCTGTATGACACTTGGGCACCGGGTGGTGGAGACGTTCGCGTCATCACTAACCCCACCCTCAACCCTGCCATCATCTTTGGCTACCTGCTCAAGTCTCCCTTTGGTGGCGACGGCTGGATTGTGAGCGTAGATAACCTCGAAGACGTGGTTGGCGGACACATTTGGCTGGGACTCATCTGCATCTCCGGTGGGATTTGGCACATTCTGACCACTCCCTTTGGCTGGGCACGTCGTGCCTTAGTTTGGTCTGGTGAAGCCTACCTGTCCTACAGCTTAGGTGCGGTCTCCTTGATGGCCTTCATCACCTCCTGTATGGTTTGGTACAACAACACCGTTTACCCCAGCGAATTTTATGGCCCTACAGGACCCGAAGCATCTCAATCTCAGGCATTTACCTTCTTGGTGCGTGACCAACGATTGGGTGCAAACATTTCCTCCGCTCAAGGGCCGACGGGTCTCGGTAAGTACCTGATGCGTTCACCAACAGGTGAAATCATCTTTGGTGGAGAAACCATGCGCTTTTGGGACTTCAAAGGTCCTTGGTTAGAGCCTCTGCGTGGGCCAAACGGTCTTGACCTTGTCAAGATCAAAAACGATATTCAGCCTTGGCAAGCTCGCCGTGCGGCTGAGTATATGACCCATGCGCCTTTGGGTTCACTCAACTCCGTGGGCGGCGTTGCCACCGAAATTAACTCGGTGAACTACGTCTCTCCCCGCGCTTGGTTGGCTTGTTCTCACTTTGTTCTCGGGTTCTTCTTCTTGATTGGTCACCTTTGGCATGCAGGTCGCGCGCGCGCGGCAGTTGCAGGCTTTGAAAAAGGAATTGATCGGGATACAGAAGCCGTTTTAGCAATGCCGAACCTTGACTAGTTAACGTTTGGTTACTGGCTTAGGTTACAAAAATGCTCCTGTCAGTTGACAGGAGCATTTTTGATGGGTTTCTTGAGTATGCTTGGATCAAGCTACCATCTATGTAAGGCAGGCTGTTGGGTTAACCCCCGTCTCACAGGAGAATACAAACCATGATTTACGATTTCCATCTCACCGATGAACTGCGCTGGACACCTGAAGCGGAAGCAAAGCTGAAGAATGTTCCGTTTTTTGCGCGATCGCAAGCCCGCCAGCGGGTTGAGAGCATTGCGCGGGAGTCTGAGGTTAGTGTCGTAACTGCCGAACTGGTAGAACAGGTACGACTATCCGTGGGGCAATAGCACCGCAGTAGGTTGACTGATTCCGAATCATGACCAATTCTTCACCCATCTTGAAAGTGATAGGATTGTAGAACGGCGCTTAACGTTAATTTGTTTAGAATTTCCCGTGCTGAATGGTGCTTGGTAACGTGCCATCAGCAGTTTTTAGTCTATAAAAAATCCAGATCTGACTTTTTGAATCATGCTGAAAACGTTGTTGGGCGATCCGAATAAGCGCAAAATCAAGAAATATCAGCCAGATATTGTTGAAATCAATCTTTTGGAAGAGGATTTTCAGGCGCTTTCTGATCGAGATCTTCAGGCTAAAACTGGGGAGTTTAAGCAGCGATTAGAAAACGGGGCAAGTCTGGACGATTTGTTGCCGGAAGCCTTTGCAGCCGTTCGTGAGGCGTCCCGTCGGGTGCTGGGGCTACGTCACTTTGACGTACAGATGTTGGGCGGCATGATTCTCCATGATGGTCAGATTGCAGAAATGAAGACAGGAGAGGGCAAAACCCTCGTTTCTACGCTGCCTGCCTACCTCAATGCTTTGTCTGGGAAGGGCGTCCATGCCATTACGGTGAACGACTACCTGGCTCGCCGTGATGCGGAGTGGATGGGACAGATCCACCGATTTTTAGATTTGAGCGTGGGGCTGATTCAGCAGTCGATGACGCCGGAGGAGCGTCAGAAAAACTACGCCTGTGACATCACCTACGCCACCAATAGCGAAATTGGATTTGACTACCTGCGCGACAACATGGCGACTTCGATGGAAGAAGTGGTGCAGCGGCCTTTCAACTTCTGCGTGATTGATGAAGTTGACTCGGTGCTGATTGATGAGGCCCGAACCCCGCTGATTATTTCAGGCCAGATCGAGCGGCCTACGGAAAAATATATCCAGGCTTCTGAAGTTGCAGCGGCGCTTCAGCCAGAAGAGCATTATGAAGTGGATGAAAAAGCCCGCAACGTGATTCTCTCCGATGAAGGGTTTGTGCTGGCAGAGGAGCTTTTGAAGGTTACTGACCTATACGATCCTGAAGACCCTTGGGCACACTATATTTTTAACGCTATCAAGGCGAAAGAGCTGTTTATCAAGGATGTTAACTACATCATCCGTGAAGACGAGATTGTGATTGTGGATGAGTTTACGGGACGGGTAATGCCGGGTCGTCGCTGGAGTGATGGTCTGCATCAGGCCATTGAGGCCCAAGAGAGGGTTGAGATTCAGAATGAAACTCAAACCTTAGCCAGCATCACCTATCAAAATTTATTTTTGCTCTACCCTAAACTTGCAGGGATGACGGGGACGGCGAAGACGGAAGAGACCGAATTTGAAAAGATTTATAAGCTAGAGGTAACGCTAGTTCCGACCAACCGGATTAATAAGCGCCATGATTTGCCGGATGTGGTCTACAAAACCGAGAACGCCAAATGGAGCGCAGTGGCCCAAGAATGCGCTGAAATGAACGAGATGGGTCGCCCTGTGTTGGTGGGGACGACGAGTGTTGAAAAGTCTGAGGTCTTGTCTAGGCTGCTCCTGGAAAAAAACATTCCTCATAATTTGCTCAACGCAAAGCCAGAAAACGTGGAGCGTGAGTCTGAGATTGTGGCCCAAGCGGGACGTAAGGGCGCAGTCACCATTGCTACAAACATGGCAGGACGCGGTACCGATATTATTTTGGGTGGTAATGCGGACTATATGGCGCGGCTCAAGGTGCGGGAATACTTTATGCCTCGTATTGTGTTGCCGGAGACAGGCGACCCAATGGGGGTGATTGAGTTTGGCATGCCCCAAACGAAGGAAAAGCCCCAAGGTTTTGGGGAAGGTGCGGCAGAACCCAGTGGAACCCTACGAAAAACCTGGAAAGCGTCTCTGAATGTGTTTCCAACGGAGATATCTGCTGCAACGGAAGCGTTGCTGAAGTCAGCGGTGGGGGATGCGGTGAAGCAGTACGGGGAGCAAAGTCTTCCAGAACTTCAGGCGGAAGAGTTGCTGGCGATCGCCGCTGAGAAAGCCCCCATCGACGACCCTGTGCTCCTCAAGCTTCGGGAAGCCTACAACACAGTGCGCTCTGAGTATGAAGCAGTGACGGATAAAGAACACGATCTGGTTGTGGGAGAGGGGGGTCTCCATGTGATTGGGACAGAGCGTCACGAATCTCGACGGGTGGACAACCAGCTACGGGGACGGGCCGCACGACAGGGCGACCCTGGCAGCACTCGATTTTTCTTGAGTTTGGACGATAACCTTCTGCGGATCTTTGGGGGCGATCGCGTGGCTGGGCTGATGAATGCCTTCCGGGTGGAGGAAGACATGCCGATTGAGTCGGGCATTTTGACCCGCAGCTTGGAGAATGCCCAGCGTAAGGTTGAGACCTATTACTACGACATCCGTAAGCAGGTGTTTGAGTACGACGAGGTGATGAACAACCAGCGGCGGGCCATTTATGCAGAACGGCGACGGGTGTTAGAAGGGCAAGACCTCAAAAATCGGGTGATTGAGTATGCTGAGCAGACGATGGATGACATTGTGCAGGCTTATGTGAACCCTGATCTGCCACCGGAAGAATGGAAGCTAGATGAACTGGTGGCGAAGTCTAAGGAGTTTGTTTATCTCTTAGATGATTTGCAGCCCGATGATTTTTCTACCCTGGCAATGCCTGAGATGCAGATGTTTTTGCATGAACAGGTGCGGACGGCCTACGAAAAGAAAGAAGACGAGATTGAACAGTTGCGGCCTGGTCTGATGCGGGATGCGGAGCGGTTCTTTATTTTGCAGCAGATTGATACGCTTTGGCGGGAGCATCTTCAGCAAATGGAGGCATTGCGTGAGTCGGTGGGCTTGCGTGGGTACGGCCAGCTTGACCCGTTGGTGGAGTATAAGAAGGAAGGATTTGAGACGTTTTTGGATATGATGATCGCGATTCGCCGGAATGTGGTGTATTCGCTGTTCCAGTTTCAGCCGCAGCTTCAGGAGTCTGCTTAGGGGGTTGAGACCTGACTCAATAACGCTGTGAAAAGCGATCACCAAATTCATTCACTTTGCGTTGTTTTAGTGGCGATCGTCCTTTCCAAAATTTATGTAAGAACATAGATATAGTGAGTTCACGTAGCCACCTTGAACAACAACGATGCTCTACAAATCCTCTCAGAACTGCCCAATCACCTGCGCCCACTGCGACAGCGATAAGGTTCATCTGAAGTACGTGCCGCGAGTTTTCGGCAAGGGGGCGAACCTCCTAGTGATTGAGGGCATTCCGATGTGGTCTTGTCCGAGCTGTGGAGAGTCGTATTTTACGGCGCGGACGATGCATGAGTTAGAGCGAATCAAAGCCCTTCGTAAATCTGTGGAGATGTCTCGGAATGTTGCGGTTGCTGTGTTCGCAGAGGCAGGAGCCTAGCTTTTCGCCGAACACTATTTTGCTCGTTCTCGATGTTCAAATCTGGATGGTTCGCATTGGTTCCTGTTACGTTCCCTGGAGAGTGTGATTGATGTTGATTCAAAAAATTGTCCAAGAGCTGCAAGACATTCCCGAAGAGAAGCTTGTACAACTGTATGACCTGATTCACTACTTTCGCTTGGGGCTAGGGCAAGAGAGTTCACAACCCCGAACTCCTGGATTGCTAACTGGACAGCTTGGTGATGCTTTCTTTGAGCCTTTGCCAGAAGAGGAGCTTCAGAAATGGGAATGAGTTATTTCAAGCTCATATGTTCTTTTTGGTAATCGCTGTGCCTGGATCGCAAAGGATTGCCCTGAGTTTGGATATTAGCTCCATTCAGAGAAGGGGATTGGGCGATCACTAAATATATTCGCTTGAAGTTATTTCTGTGAGGATCACCATTATATGCTTCAAACACTATTATCCAAAATGTGGATTTGGCTTCAATATTTTGATATTATAAGATTTTTTTGGGTACATTCCGATCAAAATAACTCCAGTTGGACGGAATAAACATAATGTCCATACGTTCTACAGTTGAATTTTGGAAATCTGAGTTCCATGAATCATTGTAGGGAGATGGGGCTTCTTCTGGCAGAGGAATATAAGCATCGTAGTATTTAAGACACTCATCAAGAAAACCTCTATCGTCTCTCTCCTCCTTTCTTGAGGAGACGGCCAATCTTATATCAGATTCAGTGACCCGTCGAATTGAACTTTTGAAGTAATGTTCTTGACTCCGCCAATCAGAATAAAATTCAAAATCTTCTATCTTGACATCCCAGTAATTCTCAAACAAATTAATGCATTCAAACCCAAATAAGTAATTTTCAATAAGTCGATCTTTGCGAAAAACTTTGAATTCACTAAAAGAAGCATGACTTGAATCGTGAAAGATAATAGTTTCAGTATTTAGGAGTAGAGAGAATGCAACTGCAAGCGAGTCTTCCATTCCTGAGAGGGAGAGAACAGTCCACTCATGGTTAAGATATCGGAAGAATGGAACAGCCCATAATATTGGAGCTGTTGATTTATTTGGTCTTGATTTTATAACTTTTTGATGATGCTCCATTTCTTGTCGAGAAGATTTTTCTGCATCAATAATCTCTGTGAGAGTACAATGACACTTCACATCAAGCTCAAAATATTGTTGAAATATAGAGCTAACAGCTTCGACTGATGCCCTTACAAGAATACAATTATCGAGTGAGTATTTGAAACATCCACGTTTTTTATGAATAGGAATATTCTCAGTCATCTAAATATCCACCAATATCAAAAATCCTCCCTCAGAAAATTTGCCCACACTTCATGACGAGTCTGATCAATTTCAGCCGCCGATGGAGCATTGCCCAAGCCAGCACAGATGCCCCATAGCGATTGCCTAGGCATTTTTTGAGTCGTCTTCAAATCTCGCTCAATTTCAGGAACCACCCGTTCAATCAAACGAACCTTATCAACTAACGATAATTGCTTTACAAAGCCTAAAACTTCTTCGAGCTGCATGTTGTCCCTAGAAATCAGTTTTTCATGAAACCATCTATTTCAATCATAAGGCGATCGCCCCAACCCCAGCATCAACCCTAAAAATGAAAGATACTGGAGAAGATAGACAACACAGGCATTGTGACTGGGCATGTTACCGAAGACCGAGTTATTGAAAGGCATCGAGAACCTAGACCGCATCTCACGGGTTCTAGACCAAACCGACCAGGCCATCAAAACCTGGGAAGTCGTCTTTACCGATTTTTTGTCCCCCCCAGAATTGGCAGAAGCCCAAACCGTCCTAGCCAAACTCACCGAAGTCTCATCGATCGCCTGGGGTGGCTACCCCCAAGCCGAGCGACAGCGTTTGGCGATCGCCCGTTCTGAACTGCCCCTAGACATTGAGCAAGTCGAACTAACCGCCCTCAGCATCGCAGGCAACTTCCTGTTTGACCCCGCCTCTCACAGGGATTTTTTGGGTTCCATCCTGGGCACAGGCATCGTCCGCGAAAAAGTGGGCGATATTTTAGTGCTGGGCGAACGCGGCGCTCAAGCGATCGTCGTGCCAGATTTAGTCGAGTTTTTTCAGCAGAGCATGACTCAGGTGCGCACCGTACCCGTCAAAGTGATGCCGATGCCGCTGACCGAACTTCAGGTGCGGGAGCCACGCAAGAAAGAGCTGACGACCGTGGAGGCTTCGCTTAGGCTGGATGCGATCGCCTCTGCGGGGTTTGGGGTGTCTCGCAGTAAGATGGTGGATCTGATCAATAAGGGTGAGGTGCGGGTGAACTGGAAAGATATCGGTCAGCCCAGTCATCAGCTTAAGGATGGCGACCTTGTGGCGATTCGTGGCAAAGGTCGCTTATTTGTGGGAGACATTGCCGTGACCAAGAAAGATCGATATCGGGTGTTACTGACGCGAGTGAGTTAGGGCTTTTGTTCCAGACCTTGCACTACCCCACCCCAGCCCTCCCCTTGCCCTTTGCATAGCTGCCTGAAAGGCATAGGGGAGGGAGCCAATCCATATTCTTCCCCCCTTTATAAGGGGGGATTGAGGGGGGTAATGTAGGGTGCTTAGCGAAAATCCAACTTGTGCATACACCGTAGCCTTACTAAGGGGGGACTGAAGGGTAGTGCAGGGTGTAAGTAACTTTGTTGAATCACTTAAGGAGAAAAAATGGCAGACAAAGAAAAAATAATGAAGCTCGATCAATTCTTGAAATTTCAAGGAGTGGTTTCCACTGGTGGGCAAGCCAAACTCTTGATTCAAGATGGATTTGTCAAAGTTAATGGACTGCCAGAAATGCGGCGGGGCCGGAAGTTGGCGGTGGGCGATCGCATTTTCGCCATGGGCCAAACCTACACCGTGGACACCCTCGAACCTGAGGATGAGATATCCTAAAGATAAAGTTTTGTAAACCGTTCGGAGCGGTCTAAAGCCGATGTCTGAATCCTCACCTTCTATTGTCATTCTGGGCGGCGGCTTTGGTGGACTTCATACCGCCCTGCGCCTCAGCCAATTCCCTTGGGCAGCGGACGTCCGCCCCAACATTGTGCTGGTGGATCAAAACAGCCAGTTTTTGTTCTCGCCGCTGCTGTATGAACTGGTCACAGACGAACTCGACACTTGGGAAATTGCGCCAGCTTTTACAGACCTGTTGGCAAATACTTCCATTCAGTTTAAGCAAGCGACTGTAAACGCCATTGACATCGCCCAACAGCAGGTCAGCCTTAGCTCCGGCGAAACCCTGAACTATGATCGCCTCGTCCTAGCCCTAGGCGGCGAAACACCCCTAGACATTGTGCCCGGTGCTGCTGAGTATGCCCTTCCCTTTCGCACCCTGGCAGATGCCCTACGGCTCAAGGATAAACTGCGGCTGTTAGAAGCCTCCGGTCAAGATGTGATTCGCGTAGCAGTGATTGGCGCTGGCCCGAGTGGGGTGGAGTTGACCTGTAAACTGGCAGATCGATTGGGCGATCGTAGTCGCATCCGTCTCATCGATCGCAATGATCGCCTTCTGAAGCAATCTACTAAATTTAATCAGACCGCAGCTCAGAAAGCACTGGATCAGCGCGGCGTATGGGTAGATCTCGACACCAACATTGAGCAGATTAACGAACACGATCTAGTGATAGTCTACAAAGACCAAAAAGACAGTATTCCGGTTGATTTGGTGCTGTGGACAGTGGGCAACGCGATCGCCCAGCCCATCCAAGACCTCCCCGTCCCCCACGCTGCCGATGGACGACTCCAGGTAGGTACCAATCTCCAAGTTATCGACCACCCCAACCTCTTTGCCCTCGGCGATCTGGCCGATGGACTAGATGCAAACCAGCAGTTCGTCCCCACCACCGCGCAATCTGCCCTTCAGCAAGCAGACAACGTGGCCTGGAACGTATGGGCATCTCTATCGGGTCGGTCTTTGCTGCCGTTCCGTTACGTCGCCCTGGGCGAGATGCTCACCCTGGGTACAGATTCTGCCGCCTTGTCGGGCTTAGGACTGACCCTAGATGGCCCGTTTGCGTATCTCGCTCGTCGTCTGGTTTACCTCTATCGAATGCCAACCCTAGAGCATCAAATGAAAGTGGGCTTTAACTGGGTCATGAAGCCATTTTTAGAAGCGCTTGGGCCGAAACCCTAACGTCCATATACCTTTACTATGGTGAAAGCGAAAACTCGCGATTCAACCCTATCACTCTCTTCAAAGGTGAAGCACAATGACGGATCACGGATGTTTACGAGTTGGCACCTTAGCGCCTGACTTTAGCGCGACGGCTGTTTACGACCAAGATTTTATGGACGTGAAGCTCTCGGGCTATCGGGGCAAGTACGTGGTGCTGTTCTTCTACCCCCTCGACTTTACCTTTGTCTGCCCCACAGAGATTACGGCCTTCAGTGATCGCTATGACGAATTCAAAGCCATCAATACTGAGGTCTTGGGTGTCTCGGTAGATAGCCAATTTTCTCACCTCGCCTGGATTCAAACCGATCGCAAGGCTGGCGGCGTGGGCGACCTGCACTATCCCCTCGTGGCTGATCTCAAGAAAGAAATTAGTGCCGCTTACAACGTCCTAGATCCAGATGCAGGCATTGCATTACGGGGTTTGTTCATCATTGACAAAGAAGGCATTATTCAACATGCCACCATCAATAACCTCGCCTTTGGTCGCAGCGTGGAAGAAACCCTGCGGGTGCTTCAGGCCATTCAACACGTTCAGTCCCACCCCGACGAAGTGTGCCCTGCGGGTTGGAAACCGGGTGACAAAACCATGAATCCTGACCCAACCAAGTCTAAAGTTTATTTTGAGTCTTTGTAATCGATAATTTGCGATAAAAGTGACCTAAATTTGTAGGGGCGCAAGGCTTTGCGCCCCTACAATAACGTCTACGGACGATCCGCACAGTAATCAATATTCAGATAAATGTAGGGGTACAGGGTCTTAAACCACTTGTCCCAAACCTGTCGCGCCTCAACACTACCCACGATTTGGTTGACGGTGCTTTCCCAAGGGCGATCGCCCCCTGGCAAAATCAAACCATAGGCATCACAGGTCAAAGGCTGCTCGGGCACTAGCGTGAATGGGTTCCCCGTCAGTTTCTTTTGGCCCAGGGTTGTTACTAACAAAATGCCATCGCCCGCTAATGCATCAATTTTTCCGGTAGACAATGCATTCCAGCCATCAGTTTGGGCTGTGGAGCCTTCAAAATACGTCTTTTTGAGCTTGGGATACTGCTGCTCAATAAATTTTGCAGTGGTGGTTTGTTTGTAGGTGCCAATGGTAGTGGTGCTGGGGAAGCTGCTGGGGTTTAGCTGCGTTTGATTCGCGGTCTTTACTAAAAAATGAGTCCCTGTAATAAAAAAGGGCGTTGAGAACGCTGTTTTAAGGAAAGGTTCGGCGGTGATGGTATTTGGCCCACATTCTAACTGCGCCTCGCCCCCTTGCACCATCGAGAATCGTTTTGGCAATGACGAAGGCACGAGCTGAAGCTTAACGGGTGTATTCAACTGCGTTTGCAATTTCTGTGTCATCAGGTTGAGGAGATCCACACAATAACCCGTGGCCTGACCTTTCTCATCAAAGGAACCAAAGGGCGCAGCGTTTTCGCGAATCCCTGCTTTTAGGACGCCCGTTTTTTGGATGGTCTGCAAAATCGAAACGGGCTGCTTGGCGATAACGGCATTGGCTAACGGCGGCACAATCGGAATAGGGAGCGGGGCACCGTAGGCTTGTTGGAGCTGCGCGGGGGTGAGCGATCGCACCAGTCCCAATTTGACAGGCTTACGGGTGATGTATTTCACATAGTCCGCGCTCAAATAGCGTTGCGCTTCGGGCTGTCCACCCACGTAAGTTTCCATAAACGCAACGCTGATGGCCTTGAGATACTCCCGAGACAATTCCGGCTCAACGCCTGACAGCAGTGACTGCATGCCTTTTACAGAAGCACTGAGCGATTCGCGGCGGGCCGGAGCGGCGATCGAAAAGGTATGGCCTGCATTGCTGAGGAGCGCTAAATACTTCGTGGGGGTGTTTAGCCACAAAAAGGGATGTATCTGCTCAATGATAGAAGGCGTCACCACGTCATGGCTGCCGCTGACCATCATCACGGGGATGCGGATATCGCCCATCCCCTCTGGCCCAAAAATGGCGCTGGTGAGCGGGTCTATGGCAATGACGGCTTTGATGCGACTATCCGTTAAGTTGTAATTAAAGGGCGGCAGTAAATTAGCACGGCACTGCAAAATTAGGGAAAGGTTAAAGGTGGGTTGGGTATCTACACATTGCTCTCGTAGCCGTTCATGATTGATGGTTGCACCTGCTAAGGCAAGACTGGTATAGCCTCCAAAGGAGTGACCCATCATACCAATCTGTTGCAGGTTCAGACGTCCTTTGAAAGCTGGATCGGTATTGGAAAGCCGCGTCAATTCATCCAGCAGGTACTTCACATCTAGGGGACGATCTACAAACTCTACAGGACTAACATCTCCTGTGGCACGTCCATCTAGGATTGATTCTAGGTGTTTGGTATCGCTGCCAATGTGTTCTGGAACTGCAACGGCAAACCCATAGGAGGCAAGGTGTTCAGCGAGATAGCTAAAATCCTTGGGGGCAGACCCTAACCCGTGGGAAATCACCACCAGGGGAGAGGGTTGCGTTTGTTTCTCAGGGAGATACAGTTCTACTGTAAATTTCAACCCGATTTGGCGACCGAGTAACGATTGACGCGCTCGATTGTTGGATAAGTCCAGGGTTTTATGGACAAACGGGATGAGTCCTGGTTGCCGCAGGTCTGTCTTGAGGGCAAAGTCTACCTTGGGGGTTGTGGCAACTTCTGCGTTCATGGCCTTGGCAACTGCCAAAATCGTGGAGTCCCGATATTTCAGTAGTCCGGTCAATTCTTTTTGGGCGATCAACAGGGGTTCAACTTTGATGCGCAGCGTATCCGCAGGGAACCGTCGAATTAAACTCAGCACCGATAACCCCTGAGGGTCTTGGGCGGCGGCTAACATCCCCTTAAACAACAGCACTCCCCCATCTTGACCTGGATCGATTTGGAGGACATTACTGAGCCGTTTTAGTAGATTTTTGCCCATAGTGGTGTTCCCAAACCGTTCCAGGGCAAGGATGTCTGTCTGGAGTTTTTCTTGAAGGACGCTTCGCAATTCCAACTGCTGCTTTGGACTCAAGATTTGGGCATAGGTTTTGAGGCTTTCCGCCATCGTGCCTGTCTTGACGAAGGTTTCGATATCGCTAACAGACACCGAAACTTCAAGCGGTCCATAGATTGCGGAGACTTTATTGGCAGCTTGTACGGATGCGGGGGTAATGATGCCTAACCCTATTGAGCAACCGAGCGTGAAAGCACTGATCCAAGACGTGCGCTGAAAAGTGGACTTGCGCGATCGGTTGGGCATCATGGGTGGTTATCCAGTGAGCGTTGGAGGAAGGTCAATACAATGGGCGCAAAAGTGCTACCGAAGCCTATTATAGAAAATCAGATAGCGTTGAAGGGCGTTTTTAGTCGTAATTTCTAAGATCATAAAGGATGGTGTTCAGGCTTTTTGGGATTGGCCTAGATGGATGGAGTTAAGGTTTCATGAAGTAAAGACTCTAGCAAGCGGCGGCTGTTGGGTTGGGTGGTGCTGAGTTGGGTTTCTAGGCGATCGCACGGGGCCATCAGCTCATCCACTTTGGCGATGATTCTAAACTATTCTAGAACTAGAACTAGAGACTTTCCCAGAGCTTTTAATAACTATGACGTACCACAATATTATTACGATCGAGCCGGATAAACGAGGCGGAAAACCCTGTATTCGTCGTATGCGAATTACGGTTTATGATGTTTTAGGATGGTTAGCGATTGGGATGTCTCATGCTGAAATTCTGGAAGATTTCCCTGAGTTGACGGAGGAGGATATTAGAGCTTGTCTAGAATTTGCGGCTGATCGAGAGCATCGTTTAGCTGTTTCAGTAGGTGTTGCTTGAAGCTGCTTTTTGATCAAAATTTAGGTCGTCAATTGGTGATACGGTTGACAGATCTTTACCCAGCTTCTAGCCATGTTCAGTTTCATGAATTGGCAGACAAGACTGATACCGAAATATGGAATTTTGCTAGATCTAATAATTTCTGCATTGTGACTCAAGATGCAGATTTTGCTGAGAGGAGTCGTTTGTATGGCTCTCCACCTAAAGTAATATGGCTGCGCTGTGGGAATTTAAGAACTAAACAAGTTGAGGTGTTACTTCGGTCTTGCTCAGGCGCGATTCAGGAGTTTCTGAACAACCCCAATCTTCATTGCTTGGAACTTTACTAAATTCGTGCTCTGATATTGTGGGTATTGGCCTAGACTGATGGGGTTAGGGCTTCATGGAGCAATGATTCTAGCAATTGGCGGCTGTGGGATTGGGTGGTGGTAAGTTGGGTTTCTAATTGGTCGCACAGTGCCATCAGCTTATTCACTTTGGCAACGATACGGTGCTGTTCTGCAAGAGGTGGAAGGGGTATCGGAGAAAGAATTATTTTAATTTTAGAAATATTAGGTTGTGCGCCACCCTCGCTTTGAGAATGTAAGTCTTCTCTCCGAGATAATAGGTGAAGAAAAAGATATCTATTAGAAACTCCATCAAATGGTGTGCAACCACATACCGCTTGGTTCGTAACAGCAATTTTATCTAGAATGGCTAATTTTCCAATGGTTGCCCCATCCATAGCAATCAACACATCTCCAGGTTGATTGATGCGAAATGAGCATTTTTGAAAGGCAAGATTAGAGATTTTTTCCTCAGAATCTCTTAAAGAAAGGCAATCTCCTAATTCACCGCTTTTAAGCCAAGGAATCTCGCCATCATAATATTCATTATTGCTACGAGGCGGTGTGCTGCCAGATGCCCAATCACCAATGGCTCCAAGACGTAGCCAAACCCATTTAGAGGGAATATCAAATGGAATATCTGATTCTTCAATAATTGGAAGAGGTTTCTGTTTTTAATTTTCCCTCATTGACTAACCTTTCCTTCTCTACCTGAATCCGCTTGAGCAATTCCGAAGCAGGTTCATCATTGGGATCTTGTTCTGCCAGTTTGCCTCGCACTGCCAAATCTAGAATGAAGCGACGAAGATGGGCGATCGAATCTGGGGCATCAGCAAGGCGATCAAAATTTCCTAACAAACGTTCAGCATTCATTGCTTTAGCACCGTAATTAAACTTGGGATTTCATTCTGTACAACATCCCAAACGATATCAAAATCAACAGAATCGTACTCATGAACCAAACGATTTCGCATTCCGTTAATTTCTGCCCATGAAATATCAACTCGTTCCTGGCGAGTGGCATCCGATACACGACGAGCCGCCTCAGCAATCACCAGCAACCGTCTAATCACCGCATCTTGAAGCTGCACATTTTGGATAAACTCATCCTTTGAGACTTGGTTTATGTAGCCTGCAATTAATTCTGCTGATTGCAGTATATCAAGCAGAAACTGAGAATCGCGCTGCATAAATTACCTGAGCAGAATCTAAAATATTGTTGCGACGGATATGATTTTGACTAGATTCAACTCCTTTGCGTGTAATCAAGTCAACCTCTCTATTAAAGATAAGCTTTAACTCATTTTCCATTTGATCTAGCCCCGCAAAAGTTGGATGGGCATTGGCATTAAATTCAACCATCACATCAATATCACTATCAGCGCGGAAATCATCCCTTAAAACCGAGCCAAATAAAGCAAGCTCATCAACCTGCCATTTATGACAAAATGCCTTTATTTCGTGCATGGGTAACTCAATGTCTTTGAGCATAAATCCTGGCTCCGATATAGCAATTTTCGGTTAAGTCAGGTACACCCTGTAGGGGCGCATGGCCATGCGCCCCTACGAGATGCTTTCATCGTAGCGTTATCTTGGTCAAGGAGATTTTTGCCACAGCCTATGGCAAAAATGAAATCCACACTCATCTTAGTAACGCCTCCGTCAAAATACTCTTAAGCTGATCCCGTAGCATCGCTGTCTCCAGTTCCGCCGCCTCAAGCTTTTCCAACAGCTCTACTGGGTCGCCGTGATTATCCGCCACCGTATGAGGGTTCTTAAAATCCAGATTATAATTGCGCCCCTTAATCTCATCCAGACTCACCCGCCAAGCCACCTCACTTTCTTGACGGTCAACTCGTTTTGCCCCACCCCACCATTCAAAACAAGGCTTAAAATGCTCCAGCCGGATCGGTCTCGTCATCGAGTAAGCCTTCTGCCCCGCCGGAACCTGATGCTCATAAAACCAAACCTCCCGCGTCGGCTCACCCTTCTCAAAAAAGAGCAAATTGGTGCCAATGCTGGCATAGGGCTTAAACACGCTATTCGGCAATCGCACAATCGTATGCAGATTGCACTCCTCTAGCAAATGCTCCTTCAGCCGCGTCTTCACCCCCTCCCCAAACAGCGAACCATCGGCAACACCACCGCCGCCTGCCCCCGCACCTTCAGCAGCCGCACAATCAGCGCCAAAAATAAATCCGCCGTCTCCTTCGTCTGGAACTGCTTTGGGAAATTATTCTCAATCCCATCCTCCTCCCGTCCACCAAACGGCGGATTCGTCAAAATCCCATCCACGCGATCGCCCGCCCCACAATACTGTTCGGATAAGAGGCAAAGACCTTGCACTCGCCCCCTAAATCCCCCAAAATTGGGGGACTTTAAGTTCAGAACCCCCTAGAATTGGGGGGCTGGGGGGCAAGTGCAAAGATGATTAAACTTAACCGAACAGTATTGCGATCGCCCCAATCCTTTCCGGTAAGACCACCCCAAGGGCGATCGCTAGTCGATAATGAGGTACAACCTAACACCTCCCATTGCTAGAGACAAGGAATTAATATGGTCATCGCCAGAGCAAAAAAAGCCAAAGAAGTTAAAGAAGA
>JANLSD010000076.1:0-8449 GCA_031362245.1 Acaryochloridaceae cyanobacterium OTE_25_metabat_464
TTGGTTTTCGTCTTTGCCAGCGCGACAGTGGATGAGTCCTTTGGCGCTTTGGCGGCAGTCACGGCGCTCTGCTTCACAGACGGGGCAATCTCGCTTTAGGTACAAGAATCCCTTGGTTGGGGGTGAGCTATAGCTAGGGAATGTTGAGCTGAGGGGCGATCTCATGCTGTGGCCCCCGCTGCTGGGGTTTCGTGCAGAGCTTTCGTATAGCTGGGGCTGGCGTGGGTAGTGCGGTGGTCTGCGGGTATGGGTAGCCCTTGGGGGGTATGGGGTTGGTTAGAAAACATGAAAATATCCCTATCGATTTTTCGTAGTGAGATAGGGAGCCTGTAGCCAAAAATGACCATGAGGCATCTTGACCTTTGCAGGTATTTCTTTGTAGAATACGCACAAGGCTCCGTTGGAGACCCAAAACCTATGCCTTCTCAAATAGCATCAAGTTCAAGTCACCCAGTTATTTACGGTGATTGGACGCATTAGACCCTACTGATTGGACCCAGTGGGGTTTTTTGTGCGTTTAACGGTTTACATCGTTCTCACCTCCTTAGAATGGGGACAAAGCTTTTAATCGGCATCTAGAGTAAACCATCTCATCATTAGAGCTTGGGCACGGTTTCCCAAGATGGTTTGATCTAGTAAAGGCTGGAAACGCCCATTTGGTCAACTGTTTAAAGCAAATTCAAGCGCAGCTTTTGTCAAACACTCCGGTTGGCTGAAAATCACAAATTCTACAGCCTCTCACTGTCCATTCACGAAGTTCTGCAAGGCGCTTAAATTCCGAAGCCGTAAAGTATCGCAAGCCACACCGGATACCCAGAGCGTTGCAATAGTTGTTGAGACTGGTTTTGCATAGGCGGAGCTTTACTAGCGCTTCTGCCCTTGTACAAAAGATTTCTTGCTGTTTCAGACTGGTCATTTTAAGGCCATGATATGTTTAAGTCTGTGATCGCGCTGCCTTGGCGATCAGTTTAGCACTTCTTTTGTTGATAAACTAATAGTTAACCTTTATGCCTGGACTCGGTGTTTGGACTCCTCAAGAGATTGCGGATGAGATAGGCATGTCAAGGCAATTTGTCATAAATGTGATTGATGGAAAGACCCAAAAGCATACAATCTCCGCCACTAAGAGGGGTCGAACCTGGTTAATCTCCGACGCTGAGGCCAAGGCTTTTATTGAACGCTTCCGAAATCCACAACCGGAGTGGTACACCATCAATACCATTGCCAAAGCCATCGGAAAATCACACAAGTATGTGAAAGACGCACTCACAGGCTACGGCGGTCGCAAGGAGCCAAGGCTAGCGGGGGAGAAACGGGGCGATCGGTGGGTCATAGGGAAGGAAGAGGGAGATAGGTTTATTGGGGAGCATGGGAAATAGAAGCATTAGATTTCTTAAATCAGCTATGACACGAGAGATCTAATTTCTTTGTTTTGCCTGAGTAAGGAATACGCTTTTCGTTCTCGGTATCGAATCGTTTGAGTGCTTACCTTTTCTAGAGCAGCGACCTCTGCAATTTTCTTGCTATCACAGTCACCTAAGCCATGTAACAAGACCAAGGTCTTTATCTGCTCATGGCTTAACCCTTGAAGCGCATCGTCAAAAATTTCCTGTATTTCCTGGCTTTCAAGCTCATCGCTGGGCAATTGCACTCCATCCTGTAAGACTTTTAGCGTTTTTATTAACCTGGATTCTTTTTGAGAAGCCCGTTTGAAATTTTGGATCCGCGACTCAATTGCCCTTCTAGCCTTAAGTTCAAAATCAGATGGAACCTTAAGGCTTTTTTCGATGAGATCCCACAGTTCAGAGGCAGCTAATTGTCTCAAACAGGATAGATCTGCGGCAGAGGAATGGTGCCGTTGAACCTCTAATGCGCTTTCTACGAGATAGGCAAGCTTGAAATAGGCCAATTTTTTAATACAGGTTTCCCACTCCGAAAACATAGGTTCTGTCTTGTCTTCATGATTTTGGTTCGTATCAATTGAACTCATGTAGCACTCCCCTAAACCTCTAGAAAGCTCTTCTAATAGTGCTTGTAGCCAAATTAAACCTATTCTTCATTTGCATCAAATGAAAAATGCAGATGATGTTTTATTGAGATCTTTCATTAAGACTCAAAAACTATTCATTGAGTAATATCAGATAACTTACCACTTTTCAAGTAAATTAAAATTAACTTGTATCGTTTGTCTGTTATTGTAGAACCATCCACACGATAGGCCCTAGCTATGACTGCTCTAGCCCCTGAGGCGCTGGACTTCGATTACGACATTGAGCCTTTTATTTGCGAAGCGATTGAACGTAGCGGTAGGCCACCCCTTGATGATGAGCAAATACTCATCATCAAGGGCACTTGGCGGGGCCAGGACTATGGTGACATGGCCCAAGACTCGCCATATACGGCTGGTCATCTTCAAAGGACAGTGGCACCAGACTTGTGGAAGGCATTGTCAGCCGCGCTGAATCTCGATATTCAGAAGAAAAACTTTCGTAAAACAATAGGATCGTTACTTACAAGCACTTCTACTAAAGCGGATCCTTCTAGCCCCGTGCCTACGATCGTGCGAAGGATTATTGGCACCCCCCCTTCATATGCCCAGCTGATCTCTCGTCCAGAAGAATACGATAGTCTCACTAAACTGATTGAGCAGAATCGGGTTGTTCTAGTTAAGGGTTCTGCTGGTATTGGTAAAACCAGTCTCATTGCCGAGCTATTTCGACAGGCTAAATGGTTGCCAACCTTTCAATCACTCATTTGGAAATATTCAGTCAGCGATAGCCCTGGTGACGATATTCAGGATTTACTGTATCTGATCAATAGTCCAAGCCGCTCAACCGTCTACGACTATATCCGAACCCGTAGAGTCTTAATTTCCATTGATGGGATAGATGATTGGTTTGCAACGGATAAAAATCGAAAGGATGCAAATTTACTATTACGAAGGCTAGCTGAAACTGAACACAATAGCTGCTTCATCTTTTCGACTAGACAGGATATTCCCCTGGTTGACTCACTTAATCATATGGGTCGTCTCGTTGAAGTACTTCATCTCAAAGGATTGAGTGAAGAACAGTCTCGCCTGCTCTTGGATCCTTATAACTTATATGGAGAGAAACTTGATGATTTCGTATCCTCTCGCAGAGGAAATCCCCAGAGCCTGCACGATTCTGCCAAAATTGTTGAGCGAATTTATGGAGGAAACGTCGATCCATTCATGAATGGAAGGACTTCTATCATCTCGAACATCCTGAGCAAAAGTCTCAGATTTAACTTTGATAGAATTCAAGACTTGGATGATTTAGAGCGTCAAATTCTGCAATATCTAGCAACCTTACAGGAAAGCGTCACTGTAGAGGATTCTATCAAAAACATCCATGAAACCCTTGGTTTTTCGATTCCCCAAATTAGTAAAGCCATAATAACCTTGGAAACTTTTGGTCTGATTGCCGATCTTGCTGTTTTCCCTCAAATCACGATTGATAACGTGATCAAAAAATACATTCAACTAAATTCCCAGCTATTTCCAAAGCCCACTCACCCTAATGCAAATGCGGTATTGCATTAACCCTTGGTGTACATCCAGGGCAAATGAAGATGGGGCTGAACAATGTTCAGCTTGCGGCACCTCTTTACTTGTCAATAATCGTTTTATTCTGCTCCGACCTCTGTTCGACTTGAAACGGCATCATTTTTGTGATGTCTATGAGGCGCTTGACACCCAAGGGTCTTGGATAAATCCCTCCAATACCGTCATGATTCTCAAGGTGCTGAAGGGATATGACGAACAAAACAAATATATATCCATGATGCAGAAGGAAGCCGAGACACTTCAGCTCTTAAAGCATCCTGGCATCCCCAAAAGCGACCTAGACGACTTTTTCTCCATCAACTTAGAGCGTGGTCCAGACGAACTTTACTGTCTAGCAATGTCGAAGTTTGAAGGCGTTACGCTTGAAGACTGGATTGAGCAGCATGGACGAGTTGATCAGTCGTTGGCTTTGAATTGGCTGAGACAAATCGCTGAGATTCTAGATGTTGTCCATAAGGGCGTTAGCGATCTCGCTGGCGGATTTATCCATCGGGATATCAAACCGTCAAACATCATTGTTCAGCCGGACAGAACCCTTGCACTGATCGACTTTGGGGGTGCAAGGCAAACAACAAATACATATTATGCCAAGGTGGCGGGTCGCTCTAGGGAGCTAGTCACCCAAATTCATTCGTTAGCCTATACAGCCCCTGAACAGATTGATGGTAAGGCTATTCCACAATCAGATTTTTATTCCCTTGGCAAAACCTTCATCCGGGCATTGACCGGGAAAGAGTTTAGCGATATTCCTAGAGATAAAAATACGGGTAAGCTCCTTTGGCAACAGTACGCCAAACACATTGACGAGCCTATTCGAGAGTTTATAGAAGATTTGACGAGTGAGGCGATCGCCCGTCGTCCTAAAGACACCCAGGAAATCCTAAGCTTTCTGAATGAGACGTTACCTAAACGGTTGAAGTGGTCGCGGGTTTTTAGATCGAGGCTTTTCAGGTTTAGTAGCCTATTCGCGCTCATCCTCGCACTTGTCCTTGGATTTCACTTCGGTCGTCTATTTCTCGCACAGCAGTCTTATCAAGCGGGGTTGGAACAAGTCAGGCTGAATCAACTTGTTCTAGGAAGGAAGAGCTTTGAGCAGTCGATTTCTCTTCATTCAACTGAGGATGCCCACACAAACTTAGCTTTTCTTTGCGATCGCCTACATGAAGTTGACTGTGCGCTAAAGCATTTTCAACAAGCCGTTCAATTCAGTCCGAACACCTATCCTCCATACCTAAACTTAGGTTCGCACTATGAAGATCGAGGAGATGATGCCAAGGCGATCACAAGCTATCGACAGTCCATTCAAGTTAGTCATGGTAAAGCGACGGAACCCTTGAACAATTTGGCTCGACTATTGATCCTCAAAGGGCAGTACGCTGAGGCGAAGCAACTGCTTGAGCAAAGCTTAAACCTGAACGTAAAGGAGGAAAACTTTTCACGCGCAATTTCGCTCAAAAACCTGGGATGGGTATTGTTTCAGCAAAAAAACTATGACGCAGCTCAAAAGACGCTGAACCAAGCGATCGGCCTGGACTCGCAAATGGCTAGTAGCCATTGTCTTCTCGCACAGGTCTTGGAGGTTCGCAAAAAACCTGCTAATTCGCAGTGGCGCTCTTGTACGTTGATTGAATCTGAAGATACCGCAAATCCTGAAGTCGCCCAATGGCGACAGACCGCTATTAACCGTGCTTTCCCCCTAAGATAAGTCATGCACAAATTCTTATTCCCCTTAGCCTTCCTCGTGTTCGCCTGTGGGCTGACTGAGGTTCCACCAGTGCAAGCAGAGTCTTGTACGGTTGTGGCCCAAGTGATGCAAGGCTTTGGCAAAGCGTCGGGTAAGGGGCTATGCAAAAATCAGCCCATATCCTTCTCGTCACCCGTTAGAGCAGCCTGTACTAAGGCGCGAGGGGTTATATGGGTTCAAACTTCAGCCGATCTCGATCAGTGCGAATCATCTCGACGAGCGGATCGGCCTTGTTCATCCATTGCTCAAAAGTCTTGTTCGCGCAAAAGGAGTTCACTCTCTCAAGTTAAACCAAGGGTGTTTCAGCCGTATGGCGAAATCTTGGCTCAGTCTCCGAGACAAATCCGTTGGATGCCTGTTCCTGGGGCTGATTCCTACTCTGTTACTATACTGGGTGATAAAACCTGGAAATTCTCAACATCCCAGCCAGTTCTGAACTTGCCCAACCTTTCTAGTCAATCCTCCATCCAGTTTGTGATTGAGGCATTTGCAGGAGAAAAGCTCTTCAGTACTGCTGTTAAGACATTTAATTTCCTCGATCCTAAAGAACAGAGGCAAGTGAATGACGATTTGGCTTTAGTTCAGAAGCTTTCGCTAACGCCACAGCAAAAAGACAGTTTACGTCTGTCAATTTTTGCCAATGCAGGTCTCATTGACAGCAGCGTAGCGCTTGTGCGGCAGCAAATGCTTAACCAGCCTGAAAACCCTTCTAGCGTTCGGACTCTGGCAGACATTTACTTAGATGCAGGGCTATACGAAGAAGCGTTCATTGCCTATGGGAGAGCCAAGGAGATCGCGCTTAAGGTCAGAAATCAAGACGAAGTGCAAAGAGCGGAAGAGGGACTGCGATTAATCGCAACGCTAGAAAAAGCGTTAGAGCGGGGAGCCTACAAGGACAGCACTACCCCAGTAGTAGGGATTGCTGTAGGATTCGCTGTCTAGAAGTGCAATTTGTGCTGAGCGCAGGGCTTCTGCTTTGCTCTTGCCGTGCGTCAGTGCCTTATAAAATTCCTGCATCAATATCGCCTGTGAGTCGTCATCAACGAGCCATAGGGTTGCGAGGGTTGATCGTGCCCCCGATTGAACGAGGGTTCCGGCAATTCCTAAAGTCGCCCGGTCGTCGCCTTTTGCTGTTTGGCAAGCGCTCAAGACCAATAATTCTAGGGGGGATGTCCCACGGGTGTTAGCTAAACCTGATAGGTTGCTGAGTTTTATCCGTTGGTTCCAGCCGAGGATGAACGTGCTGTTAGGATCTGAAGAAAATTCGACATGGCTTGCAAGGTGGATAACGGAGTTTTGCTGACCCCTTTTAAGTAAGGCCACTTCCGTAAATTCCCGATTGAGGAGCGTCGTACTTTTGATTTGGGTCTGTATTTCCTTAACTTCTTTTGCTACAGACGGTAGTGCTGGAAACTCAATCTGATCGGTTTGTTCTGAAAGACCCGCCACGAGTGCTTTTAATTTAGAGGGTTCCAGTCTCTTGGGTGGCAACGCCTCGGATCCAAGACTGTACGCGATGCTGTATTTCTGCATCAGGTACTGCTGACCGTCAAAAAGAATTGACCACGGAATGCTCTGGATTTGACTATCGACGGTCATGACTAAGGTGCCTGATGGCGGTAAAAACGCCTCTACTGGCTTAAATAAAACTTGATAGAGGTTGCCGAATAGCTTCTGGTATAAGCGTTTATCTAGACCTTCTGTGCTGTCGCTTTGGAGATTCTGTTTTAAGATCTTTAAATTTTTGTCAACGCTATCAGCATCAATGATGCGGTGTTTCAAGCTTCCGTCTTTCTTGCGCACAATCACTGCATACCGATTCGGGATGCGGATGATGTACATCGTCGCATCTGCGGAGGATTCTGGTGGAAGGTCTAGAAGGCTGGTCAGCTTAGTTAGATTACATTGCAGATAATTCTCTAACTCGCCAACTTTGAGTTTGTCATTTACGCGAATCACTTCTTTTAAGTCTGGCGAATCTTGGTCTAAAAGCAATCCGATGTACTCTCGATAAATCGGTTCGACCCGATCTCGAAATTCATATTGCACCTGCGGATTTAGCTGCAAGATTCCTGAGCGAATTTGTTGCAGGTTATCTATGGAGGATTTGTAGAATCCAATCGCTTTGCTCCTATTCCCTTCAAATTCACTAAGTTTTGCTAATTCTGCATCCCACTTATAGGCTAAGTCGCTTGCTCCAACGGACTGGGCTGCACTTGCCGCTTTGCCCAGCTCGGTGATCGCGTCTCTATTTTGTCCGGCTTTCTTCAGCAGGAGTCCCTTAACGCCATAGGCTCGTGAGGCAGATCGCATGTCACCCTTTGCTTCAGCATTCTTAAGCACTTCATCAGCGTTGGTTCGCGACAGATTTGCAAAGGATGGGTTTAGAGCAGCGGCTCTCAAAAGGGATTCAGCAAGACTGGCCCGTGCTACTGTTTTTCCTTCCATGTCAAGTTTTGCTTCACTCTGGCTTTGGGCGATTTGGGTGCCTATTGGTAGGTTCTGCTGCTGTAATATCTTCAGTTCCGATATATCCTGCTCTAAGCTGCTCCATAAGTCCATCCAGTTGAGTTCGGCAAGGTTCTGGTTGTTCGTCCCTTGATTTTTTGTAATGGCCTGATATTGCGCCAATGCTGCTTTTGCTTTTGCGATCGCTTCTCTGGTCTTTGCTGAACGGGTAGCCGGATCGTCGGTTGACTTGTACTGCGATATTGCTCGTCGATACATCTGCTGCTGGAGGTTGCCCAGGCTTAATGCAATCGAACCGTCTTCAGGGCTTTTCTTGAGGGCTTGTTTTAGCGCTGCTTCCGATTCCTCTAAGTACCCCAGCCGTCGTAAGGCTACTCCAAACTGCTGCAATGGACTGACCTTATCGGCATTTATGGCTTTAACCTCTGCGTTGAAGGCACTGGGCGTTTTCCCTTCGCAGATGCCCTCACTTAGATTTAACTCTCTACTCAGGCTTAAGCAGTCGCTCAATGGATTTCCGATCGCTGTGTTGCCGCCCAGGTTTGCGACTGAGATCGATATAAAAATGGCTGTGAAATATATTTTTGGTTTAAATTTCATTAAAATACACTCCACTTCAGCGAAAACAGGATACCTTTCTATTGATG
>JANLSD010000111.1:0-13913 GCA_031362245.1 Acaryochloridaceae cyanobacterium OTE_25_metabat_464
CCCAGCAGTGCAAACTCAAATGCGATCCCTTTCTCTCACTCAACTCGAAAACCTTGGCGAAGCTCTACTCGATTTCTCAAGTCCCACTGATTTAGCTAAGGATCGTGGATTAAATAACCTCTAGATTTGCCCCTCCCCCCCCGCCCCACTCCCAGCGGGAGTGGGGAGCCAGAGTTCCCCTTCTCCCACTGGGAGAAGGGGTTAGGGGATGAGGGGAGTGTAAGGCGAGCTGCTTTCAAATTTATGGATATTATTTAATTCTCGATCCTAACTGGTTGCAGAACCAGTAAATCCGCTTAATTTAGTGCCGACGCTACGCCCCCAGCGATCGCCCTTCTGAAGCTTCAGGATGTAGGTAGCAATCGTGCGATTCAGGTTTCGCAAGAGTAAACGCGTTCACACACCCCTTTTTTTTACGATGGCAGTACCAATGACTACACCACTGCATCCGGTAAAATAGCTCAAGCTTCGATAGGCATCATCCCTTGAAAACCGATACAATCTACTACCAGCTTTTCAAACGTTTTCCCAGCCTTCTCTTCACACTCCTAGAGCACCAACCCAAAAACGCCAAAGACTATCGCTTCGAGTCCATTGAAGTCAAAGAGACCTCCTTTCGGATTGATGGGGTCTTCATCCCTCCAGAAAACACTTCCCCTAGAATCGTCTATTTCACCGAATTTCAGTTCCAAAAAGACGAATCTCTTTATTTTCGGTTCTTCACCGAAACCATGTTTTATCTCAACCGAAACCAAGGCAGTTTCGATGACTGGTTTGGTGTCATTATCCTTTCCTCCCGCTCCATCGAACCTAAAAAACTCAACATTCATCGTTCCATGCTGAATAGCCCCCAAGTTCATCGGATTTATCTCGACGAGCTAGGTGATCCGTCCGAACAGGCCATTGGTATGCGTCTTATCCAGCTCACCATCACCCCGCAAAAAGAAACCCCAGAACAAGCCCGTGAATTGATCCGGCAAGCTAATCAAGAAGATATCGGAGTCCTCTCTAAAAAAGACATAATAGATATGGTGTGCACCATAGCCGTCTACAGGTTCTCAAAGTTAAGCCGTGAAGAGGTAGAAGCCATGTTAGGTCTGCGTTTAGAAGAAACCAGGGTTTATCAAGAAGCCAGTGCCGAAGGCGAAGAAAGGGGCATACTCAAAGGCGAAGAAAGGGGCATACTCAAAGGTGAGGAAAGAGGCATCCTTAAAGGCGAACAGGCTCTCATTCTCCGCCAACTGACGCGCCGCATCGGAAAGGTTGTCCCCAAAATGGAAACCCAAATCCAATCCCTATCCCTCACACAGCTTGAATCCCTTGGTGAAGCCTTGTTAGATTTCTCTAGCCCCACTGATTTAACCAACTGGTTACAGAACCATTGAATTGCTCCTATGGGTATCAGACGCTGGGTGCGGATGCTGGACGAAAAGCTACGCTAAAAATTCAGCCTAGAATTGCACATCGCCCCCTAAACTCAGTAAGCTACCCATGAAAGCTTATGTAACCAGAGGCAAGTATGGGTAACGCTCAGAACGTATTAGGCAGTGCACTACAAACCTGCTGTACCTCCCCCATGACCGGATTTTACCGTGATGGTTTCTGCAATACAGGTGCAGGCGACATGGGCGCTCATGTGGTTTGTGCCCAGATGACCGCTGAATTTTTAGCATTTTCCAAAGCCCAGGGCAACGATTTAACCACCCCCATGCCCGCCTACGAATTTCCAGGGCTTAAGCCAGGAGACTGCTGGTGCCTATGCGCCTCCCGCTGGAAAGAAGCTCTAGATGCGGGTATGGCTCCGCCCGTGGTGCTGGCAGCAACCCATGCAGCGGCCCTAGAGTACGCAAACTTAGACGAGCTAAAGCAATATGCCTTAGACGCACTGTAGAGAAGCCCTTAGGGCGATCCGGTTGATTGAAACCCATGAACTTTGCAGGCAAAACGATCGTGATCACAGGCGCATCCTCTGGCATTGGGGAAGCGTTGGCGATCGCCCTAGCCAACCAAGGTGCAAATCTAGCCCTTGGTGCCAGAAACATCGAAGCCTTAGAAAAGACTGCAAGACTTTGTAGGGAAAGGGGCGTGGAGGCGATCGCCATTCCCACCGATGTCACAAACCCTATGGCCTGTCAGCACCTGATCGATCGCGCCGTCGAAACCTTCGGGCAGATTGACAGCCTAGTCAATAACGCAGGGGCCAGCTTCATCAGCCGCTTTGACGAAGTGAGCGACCTGTACATTTTTGAGCAAGTCATGCAGGTCAATTACTTAGGAGCGGTCTACTGTACCCATGCTGCATTACCCCACTTAAAAAAAAGTCAGGGATTGCTGGTTGCCATGTCGTCCTTGTGCGGCAAGACAGGTGTACCCCTGAGATCAGGCTATGTTGCGAGTAAACACGCAATGCAGGGTTTTTTTGATACGTTACGCATAGAACTCCAGGGAACTGGCATTGATGTCCTGGTTGTATCACCAGGGTTTGTGGCAACAGAAATTCGACAAAAAGCACTCAAAGGAGACGGTTCGCCTTGGGTCCAAAGCCATCGAGACGAAAGTCAAAAAACAATGCCCTTGGACAGATGTATTCAGCTCACCCTAGCGGGAATGGCAACACGTCAGCGAGAAGTTGTAATGACCACTAAAGGAAAACTCATCCCTTGGGGAAAACTTATTGCACCACAATGGATTGATCGCATTACGGGAAAAACCGCACTTCAGCGTAGACCCTAAACTGCATCAATCCCTTGCGCAACACTATCCAAACGAGAATAAAGGGTTACAAATAAAGGCCGTAACGCAGGAATCGGCTGCATACAATCTTTCTGAATTAGCCGAAGTTTCTGAATCACTGCTGATTCTAAATCCTCCTCATCGCAACGGTCTAACAAATCTTCCAGCAAACAGCCAAAAGCTCTCACCTCAAGACGTTCTAGTGAATGTCCCGTAATCACACCAAACGACTTATAAAAAGAAGCTGCGCCAAAATCCCCCATCAAACTCTCCCCCCCATCGTTCACCAAAATATTATGGGCATACAAATCCCCATGAATAATCCCTTGACCGTGCAAATGCCCAGCAGCCCTAGCAATACCGATCGCAATCCGAAGAACCGATGCTAAAGAAAATGCAGTATCCGGTGCATAAGTATCTCTTGTGCAAGTATCAAGATTAGGAGGCCCACCCAGATTTTTATAATCCGGTGGAATTAAAGAAAGTACCAATCCCGCTTTTTTCTCAGAGTGATTTTCTACCTTCCCCAGCACATTCACCAGATTGGGATGAGGCCCAGCCGCAATGCACGCCTGCATTTCATCGGTCGGCAGTCCATCACTCGTAACCTCTCCCTTGAACACTTTAATCGCAACCGCCTGAACTTGAGTTGGCGTTACTTGCCATTGCCCTTGAGAAATAACCCCCGAAGCACCCTCGCCAAGGGTATGTTCTAGCACTAAGTCAGACCAGTCAATACTAGAAAGCGATCGCCTCACACCCAGAGTCTGCCCCGTACCTTCACTGTCCCCGCAAAATGGATTACTGGCATAGGCCAACCAAGACAAACGCGGCAACGAGAGCAGCCAGGGTGGAAGTTCCGTCAGCCGATTAACGGAAAGCCTGATTAGCTCTAAGTTTTGGCAGTTCTCCATCTCATCGGGCAGGGAACTGAGACGGTTCCCCGCTAACATCAGCTTCTGTAACTGTCTAAGATTGCCGATCGCCTTTGGCAACTGCTCAAGCTGATTCTGGGTCAGAATTAGCCAACGCAGAATAGAAGGAAGTGCCGTTTCACCAATGCGCTGAATTTGGTTAGATTTGAACCCGATGATGTTGAGCTGAGGACATTGGGCCAAAACCTCTGGGATTTTCTCAAACTGATTATTGGCAAAGAAAACCGCCTTTAGATTTTTCAACCGTCCAAAGTCATCGGGCAAAGACTTGAGCGCATTATTCGACAAATCCAATATTTCTAACGAATCCGCCAGATCCAAAATCTCCGACGGGAATTGGGTTAACTTGCAGGCGATCGCCAGTCGTTTGGGGGCGACAAGCTGCCCGGAACGCAGCAAGTTGAGGGTTTCAATACTCAAAACAGTAAACCTCTTGCAAATTTAGATTGCCGTTTCTTCATTGAAACCGTCAATATGTTACGGTTGATACCATCTAGGATACGATGACCATCCTCTAGGGTTTCTCACTCTCACTGACTTCTAGCCCTAAAAATTTTCAGAAGGCGACTTTTATGGCCCTAGAAGCCGAAGTTAAAAAGTATATTGCTTGCTGGATGCAGCTTGGCAAAAAAGTTTGGACAAAATCAGGCCAATCTTTTTGTATTACCCATAAGGTTCTACAGCAGAATGATTATAGCCCTGAATTTGATGAATGCTGGTCTCAAATGACGGCCCTCGATTCAGGCGACTGTTACTTAGACGGTACCTCAATCACCATTCACGCCCTACTCAGCCCTTCCTGGGAGATTTGGGATTGCCCTAGATGTGAGATGCCCATTTCTATGCCCATCGCAGAACAACCTTCCCTCAGTTGCCCTTGCCACGATCTCCTTAGTTGGCCTAATACAGAACTTCCATTACCCCGCGCCCCCATCGATTCCCAAAATCGCTTATTAATGCTTCAAAGGAAACTTGACCAATAGTGTGGCGTACTGAATCCGCCTTAATTCAATTCCCTGGAGATTTTCTGGTGTTTATTTCTGGTCTGGATTGATAAATTTGCGAGGCCCAAGATATCTAGACGCATTGGCTAGGGCCGTTAAAGACTGAGTCCCTGAATAGCGACGATTTTTAATAATCCAGGTTGGATAGCCCGTCACTCTTTCCTTTTTGCACCGTTCTGGCTTAGCATCTTTTCCGCCAGGATCGCATTCGGTTAGGTCTAAAAGCTTACTTGCCTCTTTGCCAAACATAGCGAGCTGAGCCTGACAATGAGGACACCAGTATGCGCCGTACATTTTGGCATGGATCTTTGTCAGATGTTTGGCCAATCCAATCTCTGAAGCCCCTGAGGATGTTTCCACCACAATCACATTTTCTTGCTGCACGGGTGTCTGTGGCTCAGGCACCTGCGGCTCGGGGGTTGGGGATGCGCTTGGCGTGGCTAAAGAGGCGGCGATGAGTGCCCCAACAAGAAAGGCTGGTAGCGGTAAAGTCATGGTGGTTGAGTTACTGCAATGGTATTTTCTAGCATAGTGGCCTTTGACCTATGCTGAGTATGGAGTGAAGCCGATAATGATCAATTTTTACTGTGTTTCTTTCCCCTATGGACTATGAACAGCATCGCCAGTGGATGCAACAGGCGATCGCCCTAGCCACCGCAGCAGGCACCGCTGGGGAAGTTCCGGTTGGGGCCGTGGTCATTGGGCCAGAGGGCGACTGTATTGCCGCCGCTGGCAATCAGCGGGAGCACCACCATGACCCCACCGCCCATGCGGAGATTTTAGTCTTGCAACAGGCGGCAAAGCATCTCCAACGCTGGCAGCTTCAGGACTGTACCCTGTATGTAACCTTGGAACCTTGCCCCATGTGTGCGGGGGCGATCGTGCAAGCGCGTTTAGGGCAACTGGTCTATGGTGCCGATGATCCTAAAACCGGAGCGGTACGGACGGTCTTAAACCTGCCCGATAGTGCGGCCTCTTTTCATCGGCTGAAGGTCTTGGGCGGCATTCTGGAGGAGGATTGTCGGCAGCAGCTTCAAGATTGGTTTGCCCAGCGCCGTCATTGAAGAGAAGTTAGGATCGTAGATTTACTAGGGTATTAAGCGAAAACGAATACACTTTAAATTGCACCATTCGCCAGAATCTATGGAAACCAAGCCGCCTCTCCCTCCATTTACCCTAGACACTGCCAAAGCCAAAGTTCAGGCGGCAGAAGATGCCTGGAATACTCGCGATCCAGAACGGGTCGCTTTAGCCTACACGGAAGATTCTGAGTGGCGTAATCGTTCAGAGTTTTTGAGTGGACGGCCTGCCATCAAAGCGTTTCTTCAGCGCAAGTGGGAGAAGGAACTCGATTACCGTTTAAGAAAAGAACTCTGGGCTTTTATGGATAATCGGATTGCGGTGCGGTTTGAGTATGAATGTCACGATGAGTCTGGTAATTGGTATCGCGCTTACGGCAATGAAAATTGGGAGTTTGCTGAAAATGGGCTGCTGATGCGTCGATTTGCAAGCATCAATGATGTCCCTATTCAAGCATCTGAACGCAAGTTTCTTTGGGAACGTGCATGATTAGTTCTTCGCCTGGAGGATGAGTTTCCTCATTTAAAATTTTGGGTGGGGTTGTCGTCTGGGCTTTTGGGTGTGTCTCAAGTTTGGTGGGTTCGCAATATTGGGGGTGTCTTCCCCCAAGCCCCCCGCTGAGGGACGGCTGCGTCCCCCAGACCCCCTCCAGACAGGTGTGCGGGCTACGGTTGAGGGGGTGTAAGGTACCTGCTTGAAGACTTGGATTGAGGGCTGAGCGAAGCCGTGGCTTGCCTCCCGCAGGGTAGCTCGGTTGCTTTATCCCAAAAACAGCTTGTAGGCTGGATTTTGACTTTCATCCCAGTATTGATAGCCGAGGGTTTCTAGAAATGCCTGGAACTCTGGCATTTCGTTGGGGGGCACCTGCATACCCACCACAATCCGACCATAGTCTGCGCCGTGGTTACGGTAATGGAATAGGCTGATGTTCCAGTTGGGACTCATGCAGTTTAGAAATTTGGTCAGCGCACCAGGGCGCTCGGGGAACTCAAAGCGATACAGCAATTCGTGTTCGGCTAGGGGCGATCGCCCCCCAACCATATGCCGCAGATGCAGCTTGGCTAGCTCATTGTCAGTCAGATCAATGGTTTTGAACCCTTGTGCTTCAATGGTTGTGACAATCTCAGCGGCATCCTCCCGATTCAAAATCTGCATTCCGACTAAAAAATGTGCTTCTTTTTCACCTGCAATGCGGTAGTTGAACTCCGTTAGGTTTCGAGTCCCAATGCATTCGCAAAATTTGCGAAAGCTGCCACGCTCTTCGGGTATGGTGACGGCAAAGATGGCCTCTCGGCGTTCGCCTACCTCGGCGCGTTCTGCGACAAAGCGCAGACGGTTAAAGTTCATATTGGCTCCACAGGCCACCGCCACTAGGGTTTCGTCTTGGATTTTTTCACGCTCAACGTAGCTTTTGGCAGCGGCGATCGCCAGTGCCCCTGCTGGCTCTAAAATCGAGCGTGTATCTTCAAACACGTCTTTGATGGCAGCACAGATATCGTCTGTACTCACCAAAATCATCTCGTCTACGTATTCCTGACACAGCCGAAAGGTTTCTTCACCCACTTCCCGTACCGCCACACCGTCGGCAAAGAGACCCACTTGGGGCAATCGAATCCGGTGTCCTGCGGCTAAAGATTGAGTCATGGCATCGGCATCGATCGGCTCTACGCCAATAATTTTGATTTCAGGGCGTAGGCGTTTCACATAGGCTGCAATCCCAGAGATGAGTCCACCCCCGCCAATCGCTACAAAAATGGCGTGGATGGGCTGCTGGTACTGCCGCAAAATTTCCATGCCAATCGTGCCCTGGCCTGCAATCACGTCTGGGTCATCAAAGGGATGGACGAAGGTGAGTCCCTTTTCTGCTTCTAACTGACGGGCACAGGCGCAGGCACCATCATAGGTATCACCATGCAAAATGACGGTGCCACCCAATGCCTCCACTGCGTCGATTTTAACCTGAGGAGTCGTGATGGGCATTACAATCAGGGCCGTTGTGCCTAAGCGCTTTGCACCTAGCGCGACGCCTTGGGCATGGTTCCCCGCTGAGGCCGCAATCACGCCTTGGGCCAAAATCTCTGGGGAGAGCTGCGCCATTTTGTTATAGGCACCGCGCAGCTTAAAGGAAAACACAGACTGCATGTCTTCGCGCTTGAGCAGCAGTCGATTCCCAAGCCGCGCTGTGAGCCGAGGCGCTTCTTCTAAGGGCGTTTCTTGGGCAACGTCGTATACTTTGGCGGTTAAAATCCGTTTGAGGTAGTCTTGGGACATGGGAAGGGGAGCCGCAGAAGAGTTTATTTATAAATTTGGACGCATTGATCGCACAGCGTCGGCATCGCAATATCTCTAGCTTAGCTGGGTTGAGGGGCGGCTCCTAGTAGTCCATGAAGATTCACCACGTTCCCCACCACGGCGATCGCCGGAGCATCAAAGCCCGTCGCTTCAATCTGCTGCAAAATGGTGGCAAACGTCCCCACTAGTTCGGTCTGATTTGGACAAGTACCCCACTGAATTAGCGCAATGGGGGTTTCTGGTGATTTACCGCCGGCCTGGAGTGCAGGCAAAATATGGGCAAGGTTATGGATGCCCATGTAAATGACGATGGTGTCAGAACTTTGGGCGATCGCCGCCCAATCCACCTGGGGCTGATATTTGCCTGCATGTTCATGCCCCGTCACAAAGGTAACAGAAGAGCCATAGTTGCGATGGGTAATGGGAATACCGGCATAGGCAGGTGCCGCAACCCCAGCGGTAATACCAGGCACAATCTCAACAGAAATGCCTGCCTCAATCAGTTCTAGCATTTCCTCCCCACCGCGCCCAAACACAAAGGGATCTCCACCTTTGAGGCGGACAACCACTGCATGCTCTTGCGCCTTGGCAATCAGCAGCGCCATAATTTCAGACTGCATGAGAGAGTGTTGCCCTCGGCGTTTACCCGCGTGGATATGCTCGGCCTTGGGATTCATCATGGCCAGAATGGCTGGGCTAATGAGGGCATCATAAATCACGCAATCGGCATGCTCTAGAAGGGCTTTGCCCTTGACGGTCATTAAGCCAGGATCTCCTGGCCCTGCCCCCACTAGATAGACTTTTCCTGGGGGATGATTGACTTCACTGGCTTCAATAGGGTTCATGGTGCGTTAAGGGGAACTGACTGCGGCACAACAGAAACGTCGGCGCAGCGATCTAATAAAAGTTTAGCTAGCAGCGGGCTAGGGTTGAGGGGCTGCGTCAATTGAAGGTCTAGGGCGGTGAATTTGGATCTTAGCTCAACCACATGAACCTCAATGGCATCTGTGATACGACCTGCAAACAGAAAGTAGGGCGCAATGCCAATTCGCTGTGCGCCAAGTTCCTGAAGGGCAAAAATCTGTTCTTCTAGGGTGGGCGCGGTGGCCCAGTACGCCGCAGCGATTCCTAACTCGGTCGCTAGCACTTCAATGGGTTGGTTGCCATCGGGTCGGCGGGTGCCGTGGGCCAGTAAGATCCAGCGATCGCAACTCGACACTTCACCCATTCGTGTCTGCACCAGCCCCGACAATTGGGGGTGGGTGCCCAACACAGGGCAAAGGGTGAGGGCAACATTCCCGTCAAGGTGAGATTGAGCCAGGGCGATCGCCTCAGGTAAATCTTCCAGAACATGGTTCCCCGCCGCCAAAAAGAGCGGGACCAGAAACACTTGGCCCACGCCTACGGTTGCAGCAGCCTTGGCAAAATCCGCAATCTGAACCCCTAAGGGGCGATCGCCAAATTCCAACACGCCTGTGCCCACCATCGGAATTGATTGGTTCGGCGACGGATGGTGTTCCAGATGCTGGCTCACCAAAGCAGCACAGGCTTGAAGGCCGTGATGCGATCGTACATCACGGCTACCGTGGGCAATTAAAAAATAAGCGCAACGTATATCCGACAATTCATTTATCCAACCATGAACATTACAGAGCATGAGGGCGCAAGGCATTGCGCCCCTACAAGGTGCATTAGAATTCAGGGTGGTCCCTACTCTGGATACACCGCAACCGCACCTGTGCTGAGAACAGGCTGCTTTTCACGCTGCTGATACTGCTCCACAATCGCCCGAAACTCATCGCCTTCAATGGTTTCTTTCTCCAGCAGCACCTCTACCAACTTTTCCATCACCACGCGATTTTCTCGAATAATCCGACGGGCTTCTTCATAGCAACGCATCACAATTTGACGCACCTGCTGGTCAATTTTGACCGCCATCTCTTCAGAGTAGTCTGAGCGCGAACCCCAATCGCGGCCCAAAAACACCTCGCGATCGCTATCCAAATCAAGGGCAACATGACCCAAGTCCGACATCCCCAGCTTTGTCACCATCAGTCGGACGCGTTCTGCCACATGCTGAATATCGCCAGAGGCACCATTGGTTACTTCAGAATCTCCAAACACCTCTACTTCCGCAGCGCGACCGCCTAAGGTCATGGTGATGTCATCGAGCAGCCAAGCACGGCTGCGTAACCCATTGTCTAAGTCTTCCTCTTTGACCATGGATTTTGCAAACCCGCCAATCCCACCTGAGCGGGGAATAATGGTGACTTTATCGAGGGGATTGGAATGTTTAAGCAGGGTCATGAGCAAAGCATGGCCGACCTCATGGTAGGCAATCACCCATTTCTTTTTGCTATCCAGCAACGGCGTCAGAGAAAGTCCAATGGTGACACGATCAATGGCGTCTAGAACTTCTTCCTCGGTGACAGCATCCTTGCGACGGCGGGCGGTCAAAATAGCTGCTTCGTTGAGCAAATTGGCTAAGGCCGCGCCTGAAAAGCCAGGGGTACGACGGGCAATCCCCTCTAGAGAAACCTCTGGTGCCAGCTTTTTGGTACGGGCATGGACTTCTAAAATACCGAGGCGACCGTTATAGGTGGGTAAATCCACCGTCACTTGACGGTCAAATCGCCCTGGACGCAGAAGCGCGGAGTCTAATACATCGGGTCGGTTGGTCGCGGCAATAATAATGACCCCTGTGTTGCCCTCAAACCCGTCCATCTCGGTTAAGAGCTGATTGAGGGTTTGCTCTCGCTCATCGTTACCGCCGCCAATTCCAGTGCCCCGCTGACGGCCCACGGCGTCAATTTCATCAATAAAGACGAGACAAGGCGCATTTTCTTTGGCCTTTTTGAACAAATCTCGGACGCGAGATGCACCCACGCCCACAAACATTTCTACAAATTCTGAGCCAGAAATGCTGAAGAACGGGACGCTGGCCTCTCCGGCGATCGCCTTGGCCAATAGCGTCTTTCCGGTTCCAGGTGGCCCTACCAGCAGTACACCTTTGGGGATCCGTGCGCCCACTGCGGTAAACTTTTCAGGCTGTTTGAGGAAGGTTACAACCTCTTGAAGCTCTTCTTTGGCTTCCTCAATGCCCGCTACATCATCAAAGCAAACCCCAGTTTGGGCTTCCATTTGAAAGCGGGCTTTAGACTTACCAAAATTTAAAATTTGCCCCGGCCCTCCCGGTGAGTTGCTGGCCCGTCGCAGAAACATTAGCAGCACACTCAGCAAGACAAAGCCCACCAGTAGGTGCACCAAAATGCTGGTTATCGGATTGCTGGGTTCATCCGGTACATAGCTGTAATTTATATTTTTACTGCGCAGCAAGCGGGCAAGCTGTACATCTTGATTGAACAGACGCACCTGTTGCAGCGGCGCATTGCTGGGCTGACCTTTTAAGGTGTATTTGGCCAGGTTTTGGTTTGGCAACTGATCGAATTTAACGACTTCTCCGTTTTTGACCTGTTTAATAAAGTCACTGTAGGACGTCTCGTTTTTCTTCGCCTGTGTCATCCCAGGCATCGCCTGAAGTAGCACTAAACTGAGTGCTAGCCAAGAGATGCGCCCACCGATTCGCTGCTTTTGCTTTACGTCGTGCATTTTGGTTTAGTATCAACATCCACCCTAAAGAGCAATTGCCTGAGAACCCAACACTTGCCCTTTCTAAAGCCTAGTGTAGAGCAGCCCAATTCAACAACTCTATGACCCGATCACTTCTAACTGGAGTGTATGGTTCATCTCCAATCCAGTCAGCATGCGTCTATTATGAACATTATTCATGTTTTTGGACGTCATGGCAGTCTTTGTTCTAAGGTGCCCAACTGGTTGTACGGATCGATAAAAGATGTTCTAGGCTCAGTAGATCGAAAACCTTTCTATCGCTCCAATTCTCGGCTTTTCGATCTACTGAGTTTCTGAAAATATCCTTGAAATCAAAGACCGAGCAATCGTAAAGCACTAGCCCTTCTCCCGTAATCGACATCCCGCACTCTGGGCAGACTTGAATAATTGATTTGCGTCAAAACCAGTCAGAGTAGGTCAGGGTCAACCAAGGATTGCCTTTTTGTTCAGTACCTCATGCAGGGTACTTAATAATGCTTGGATTGCATAGGGCTTCGATAAAAATGCTTTGGCACCCGCCGTTTCCGCCTGTACCTTATTCGATGCAATACCGCTTGAGGCAATAATTTCAACATGAGGGTTCATTCGTCTTACGATCTGAATGGCCCCTTCTCCCCCCATTTCCGGCATCATCATATCCATCAACACCACGCTAATTTCATGCTGGTGTTGAGCATATTGAGCGATCGCATCAATCCCGTTATTAGCGGTCAAAACTCGATAGTTGTGGATGTGCAGTATTTCCTTAGATATCGCAAGAATTTGGGGTTCATCATCTACGACAAGAATCAATTCTCCATTGCCAGCATTCAGATGTAGGTCTTCTGTCTGCGCAACGTCCACTGTCTCCACGGCTGGCAGAAAAACCTTAAATTGAGTGCCTTTATCCAATTCACTAGAGACCTTAACAAACCCCCCATGACTTTTGACAATGCCGATTACCGTTGAAAGCCCTAACCCAGTCCCTTTGCCCAGTTCTTTTGTAGTAAAGAAAGGGTCGAAAATCCGGTTCACTATTTTCTGAGAAATCCCAGTGCCTGTATCTGCGATCGTCATAACCAGGTAGGGGCCAACCTCTGCCTCTAGTTCCATTTGGGCATATTGTTCATCAATCCGTAGATTTTCCGTAGAGAGCGTCAAGACACCCCCGTTCGGCATCGCATCACGCGCATTGATGCAGAGATTCATCAACACCTGATGCAGTTGGGTTGCATCCCCATTAATCATCCAAAGTCCTTCAGGAATGTAAACTTGAACATCCACTGATTTTTGAAACGTCTGGCTGACCAACTGCCGAATTTCTTTCAACAAATGTGCAACCTGAAGGGTAATCCGGTTCCCTTCAGCACCCCGTGCAAAAAACAAAATCTGCTGAACTAGGCTAGCGCCACGACTAGCACTATCATTTAAAATCTTCAATAAGTTCTGATTCTGTTCGTCCAGAGACGGAAGGGTTAACGGCAGTAGTTGAGCGGTCGCTAAGATAGGGGTCAGAATATTGTTAAGGTCGTGGGCAATACCGCTGGCGAGTGTGCCCAAACTCTCTAAGCGCTGAGTCCGAAAAGCCTGCTGTTCTAGCTGCTTTTTCTCCGTAATATCGGTATTGACCACGAGAAAAGATTTGGGTTGTCCACTTTCATCGCGAACCAAAGTCCAGCGGCTTTCAACCAAAAGTTCTCTGCCGTCCTTTGTTTTTTTCTGTAACTCACCTTGCCAAGCGCCTAATTGAAGCACAATTGGCATAATGGTGTCGGGTTGAGTTGAGTTTTCCGAAGTAATAAGATCCGTCGCATTTTTACCCACAGCGTCTTCTGCCAGCCAGCCGTATAGACGTTCCGCCCCTTTATTCCAAAATAGGATTCGATTCTCTAAATCTCGAACGGAAATTGCGTCGGTTGTAATATCAAGCAAAGCCGCTTGTTCCTGGACCTTTAGTTCTGCTAATTTGCGTTCAGAAAGTTCGTTTTGAGCCTGCTGATAAAGCTCAGACTGCTGGATTGCAATCTCGACCTGGGTGGTCAACTGCTTTAGTAATTCAATATCCAACGATTCCCACTGCTGGAACTGGTGGCACTGATGCACAATGAGGAGTCCCCAAAGATCTTCGCCCTGAAGAATCGGCATGACTAATTTTGCCTGTACGCCAAACTGTTTAACAAACTCACGGACGCAGGGTTCCATTTCTTCCTGCTCGACGTTAGCGACGGCACGAATCTTACCCTGGGCATACGCCTGATGG
>JANLSD010000175.1:0-19296 GCA_031362245.1 Acaryochloridaceae cyanobacterium OTE_25_metabat_464
TGTTTGAGATCGCGTTCCCGCGCCTTCAGTTCCGCAGTTTTTTGCTCTAATTCCCGATGGAGCGATTCCGCATGCTTAAGGAGGTGGCCTGCGGCTTTGTTTTTCTCTTCTTGGGTGCGGCGTTGTTGCTCTAGGTCAGCAATCACTTCGTTGAGGTCGCTGTTGTCGTTATGAATGGTGGATTGGGCGCTTTCGACAATTTCAATGCGGAGTCCGAGTCGTTGGGCGATCGCCAGTGCATTAGACCGTCCTGGAATCCCCCATAGCAAGCGATAGGTAGGAGCCAAGGTTTCATCGTTAAACTCTACCGAAGCATTTTCAAACCGAGGGTCTTGATATTTCAGGGTTTTGAGTTCGCCAAAGTGGGTGGTGGCGATGGTGAGTTGGGCATGATCCGCGAGGTACCGGAGGAGGGCGATCGCCAGGGCCGTCCCTTCGGAGGGATCGGTTCCGGCACCGACTTCATCCAATAGAACCAGGGAGTTGGGTGTGAGGGTTTCCACCATCGTTTGGATGCGCCGGATATGACCGGAAAAGGTAGAAAGGTTTTGTTGGAGGGATTGCTCATCGCCAATATCCGCCAAAACCTGATCGAACCAGGGGAGTTCCACGGGTTCTTTTGCGGGGACAAACAATCCTGCTTTTGCCATCAGCACCGCCAGCCCCAAATTTTTGAGGGTCACGGTTTTGCCCCCTGTATTTGGCCCCGTAATGGCGACCACAATGGTTTCGGGGCGAATCACCACGTCAATGGGCACCACATCTGCGCCTTGCTCATGCTTTTGCTGCCACAGCAGCAGCGGATGGTAGAGCCGCCTTAGGGTAATGGTTTGATGAGTGCGATCAATAAAGGTGGGTGGGTTGCCGTTAATCCAAAGGCTATAGCGGGCACGGGCTACGGCTAAATCAAGCTGGGTGACAATATCCAGCAGTAACTCTAACTCGGGCAGCACCGCCGCCACTTTTTCTGTGAGTGCCTGCCGGATGCGTTCTGATTCTACCTGTTCTTGACGGGTGAGCTGGCGCATCTGATTGTTGAGGCTGACGGTAGACTGCGGCTCTATATAAAGCGTCACACCACTGGCAGAACTATCATGGACAATCCCTGGAACGGCTTCTTTCTGGGCCGCCTTCACGGGTAGAACAAACCGATCTGAGCGCTGGGTAATCAACAGCTCCTGGAGGGCACCTGCTTTACGCTGCAAAATGCTTTGCAGAATCTGCTGTACCTTTTGGCGGGTGTGGCGGATGCGATCGCGGATCTCTGTAATTTTCTCACTGGCACGGTCTTCCACATCCCCGTGGTCATCCAGGCAATGATGGATCTCTTTCTCTAGCTCAGGAAACGTCCGCAGACCAGACACCAGATCATTAATAGAAACCAATTCAGGGAACTTATCCACAATGCGGCGAAGCTGACGCGCTGCCGATAACGTTGTGGCAATGTTCAGCAATTCTGGGCCGCTTAAGATGCCGTGCCGCCCCGCCCGTTCTAAAGGCCCACTAATGTCCTGCACCCCATCAAAGCTCAGACTGCCCGTGCAGGACTCTAGCTCCACCACCTCTTGGGTCTGCTGAAGCAACCGTTGACTTTCCCTTAAAGACTGGGGTGGCGTAAGCTGCTGTGTTACCAGACTGCCCAGCTTCGTCATCGCAAACGTGGATAGGTGAGACGTCAGTCGGGTCCACTCTAATAAGTCAAGGGTCTTCGCGGGCATTACTACAGCGCCTGATCGCTCAAAAGCATAAACATCAACCCCTTCATCCTAACAAGCTCTTACAGTCTCAGCCGTAATCCTGGGGCAGAATTCTCCCCTATACATTTATCTACGGAAATCCCCAAAACTAGTGAATAATTTTATACTTGGGGCTGAGCTTTACAAAACGTTACAAGGGTATAGTAAGTATATATTCTTAGTAAGACGAGCTGTGGCGCTCTAAGAAAGTCAGGATCTCTTGCAAATACAGTGATTTTGGCCAGAGCAACCATAGCAGTGACACTCAAAGGCGCGGGTCTTTTATTGTTGCGAACTGTTAACTCGATAACTTTTTAGATGTTCACCCCGTGGGGGTTTGGTAATGGTTGATCACTTTCCCTGGCTGACCGCGCTGATTGCAATTCCGGCGATCGCCGCCCTATTTGTCCCTGTTATTCCCGACCAAAACGGCAAAACGCTTCGTTGGTATGCCCTCGCCGTTGGTTTTATCACCTTTTCTCTCACCGTCTGGGCGTTCTGGCAGCACTTCGACTTCGCCACTCCCGGACTTCAGATGTCGGAACAGTACTCCTGGATTCCGCAGATTGGTCTTAACTGGTCAGTCGCCATCGACGGCCTTTCCATGCCTCTGATTGTATTGACGGGGTTCGTCAACACCTTAGCCATCTTCGCCGCCTGGAATGTGACCCACAAGCCCAGGCTTTTTTATGGACTTATGCTGCTGCTCTACAGCGCCCAGATTGGTGTGTTTGCAGCCCAAGATATGCTGCTGTTCTTTACGCTATGGGAACTAGAGCTAGTTCCGGTCTACCTGCTGATTTCGATCTGGGGTGGTCCCAATCGAGCTTATGCTGCCACTAAATTTATTCTCTACACGGCCCTAGGTTCTATTTTCATTCTGGTAATGGGTCTAGCGATGGCCTTTTCTGGTGATGTGGTCTCCTTTGACATGGCAACCCTGGCCCATAAACACTATTCTCTGGCCTTTGAGATTGTGGGCTACATTGCCTTTCTGATTGCCTTTGGTGTCAAGCTCCCCATTTTCCCCTTTCATACTTGGCTCCCCGATGCCCACGGCGAAGCTTCGGCTCCCGTTTCGATGGTTTTGGCTGGGGTGTTGCTCAAGATGGGTGGCTATGGTCTCATTCGCATGAATGTGGAGATGTTCCCCAATGCTCACGTTTATTTAGCGCCTGCATTGGCGGTTCTGGGCGTGGTCAATATAGTCTACGGAGCGCTCACGGCCTTTAGCCAAGGCAACCTGAAGCGTTGTCTGGCCTGCTCTTCTATTTCCCACATGGGCTTTGTGCTGATTGGGATTTCGGCCCTGACAGAAGTGGGCTTCAGCGGTGCGGTATTGCAAATGCTGTCCCATGGGTTGATTGCAGCGGCTCTCTTCTTCTTGGCAGGCGTGACCTATGAGCGCACTCATACGCTGCTGATTGACAAAATGGGTGGCATTGCCAAGGCCATGCCCGTTGCCTTTGCCCTCTTCACCACGGGCACAATGGCCTCCTTGGCATTGCCTGGGATGAGCGGTTTTGTCAGCGAACTGACCATTTTTCTAGGCGTTGCCAGCAGCCCGATTTATAGCGCTCCGTTTAAGGTCATCATTACGCTGCTTGCCGCAGTGGGGCTGATTCTAACGCCTGTGTATCTCTTATCCATGCTGCGTCGAGTGTTTTATGGGGAGTCTTCTCTGCCAGAACAGGCGATCGCCCCTCTCATGGATGCCTGCCCCCGTGAAGTCTTCATTGCCGTCTGCATGATTGTGCCTATTGTTGCGATCGGGTTCTACCCTAAACTGGCCACCCAAACCTATGATGCAACCACTGTTGCAGTCGCCTCCCAGCTTCAGGATTCTATTACGCTCATGGCCCAAGCCCAGGGAAATACGACTGTCGCAAATGGCATCGGTGGCAGCTCCACCGCACTTTTGGGCGGATATCGTCCTTTAGTCTCTAGCGCTTCTGCGCCCGTCATTCCCTAATAAACGGTTCAACCCCCATAATACAAAGTGAGACCTTATATTTTAAAGTCTCACTTTTTTGAATTTATGAACGTTTTCATGACTGAGTCTGTGACTGTTTCAGAATCTACCCGCAGTTCTTCTATTCCAGCGTCGCTCCCCTGTCTTCACTGGCAGTGGCGAGGGTTTGACCTATGCTACACGGTGCTCGGAGAAGGCCAACCGCTTTTGCTCCTTCACGGGTTTGGGGCCACCTATGCCCACTGGCGCAAAAACATTCCGGCTCTGGCAGCCCAGGGGTATCGGGTCTACGCCATTGATCTGTTGGGATTTGGGGCATCAGAAAAACCTGCCCTGGATTACTCTATGGAGCTATGGCAGGAAATTATCCACGATTTCTGGCAAGACCAGATTAAGCAGCCGATGGTGGTGGTGGGGAATTCCATTGGGGCGTTGCTGAGCCTGATGGTGTTGGCAAAGTATCCAGACATTGCCTCGGGTGGAATTTTACTCAACGTCGCGGGTGGTCTCAACCATCGCCCTGACGAACTCAACGGGCCGTTACGAGCCATTATGGGCCTGTTTACAAAGCTCGTGCAAAGTCCACTTATTGGCCCAGCACTCTTTAATCAAGTGCGTCAAAAACACCGCATTCGCAATACGCTCAAGCAAGTCTATGGCAATCCTGAAGCCATTACAGATGAGCTGGTAGATATTATTTATGAACCTGCTTGTGACCCCAAGGCGCAAAAAGTATTTGCGTCCATTCTCAGTGCCCCTCCTGGCCCTCGCGTCAGTGATTTATTGCCTCACATTCAGCAACCATTGCTAGTCCTTTGGGGTGATGCAGATCCTTGGACACCGATTCAGGGTAGTCGGGTCTTTCAAGAGTGGGCTGCTGGCATGAAGGAACCCAATATTAAAATTGTGCCGATTTCGGGTGCGGGACATTGCCCCCACGATGAATGCCCAGATGTCGTCAATCCGCTCATGACGGACTGGCTGAAAACCTTGGTGAAGCCCTAGAGGAAAATGGCGTGGCCAACATTGTAGTGGTGGGTGCCGACGGGCAGGTCGGCCAAGAGCTTCAACAGGTTCTGCGTCCCCTCGGTGAACTGCATCTGTTTAACCGTCAATCTCTCGATTTAAGCCAGCCGGATATTATTTCCCAAACCATAACGGCGATCCAGCCCGCTGTGATTGTCAATGCCGCAGCCTACACAGCGGTAGACAAAGCAGAATCTGAGCCAGAGTTGGCCCATATGATTAATGCGATCGCCCCTACTCAACTGGCAAAAACAGCCCAATCCCTTAACGCACAGCTCATTCACATTTCCACAGACTATGTATTTGACGGAACGAAAGGCTCACCCTATCAGCCCAGTGACCCAACCCATCCCATGAGCGTCTATGGTGCGTCGAAGCTCAAAGGAGAGGAGGGGATTCAGGAAAACTGCGATCGCCACTATATTCTCCGCACGGCCTGGGTCTATGGCAGCTACGGCAAAAGCAATTTTGTCAAAACGATGTTGCGACTTGGGGCAGATCGGACTGAATTGAAGGTGGTGGCCGATCAAATTGGGACACCGACTTGGGCGAGATCTATTGCCGAGGCGATCGCCACGCTTATCCTTACTCTAGATACAGAACCTGCTGCCTCGGGGGTGTATCACTTTACCAATAGTGGGGTGGCGAGTTGGTATGACTTTGCGATCGCCATTTTTGAAGAAGCTCGTAGTCTAGGCATTCCTCTCAAAATTGAGCAGGTTGTGCCTATTACAACGTCAGACTATCCCACACCAGCAAAGCGTCCTAGCTATTCGGTACTCTCGCTTCAGCAGATTATGCCCATTTTAGGCAGTGCCCCACTTCACTGGAGAATGGCACTTCGGCACATGCTCCAGGAGTGGAAAGGGTTAAGTTAGAGCCTATTGAATCTTCTCATTGATTAGTTTGAGCAAAGCCCTTGCAATCCTATGATTCGCAACTTCAGTGAAGTGACCATCCCCGACGAAGTTGCTCAGATCGCTGGCTGGTGCGATCGCATGGGTACTCACATAAGGAATGGCATTTTGCCCTAGGGTTTTCTGCAAAGCTTGGTAGAGATGATCGCTATAGCCCTTGGTATTAAACAGCAATACCACCGGAAGCTTGCCATCAGCTTTAGCGGTTTTATTGAATTCGCGGATCAGTGCTCGTAGGGTTGCTAGGGTTTCCCCCTCAGTGAAGCCTGTGCTGGCGTGAATTTGGTTGGCGATCGCCGTTTGCTGCTGCTGAGCCAGGGAACGGCGCACCATCCGCACTAACACAGAGTTATCCCACCAACCTTTGCGAAACAGAAAGTCATTGTAATAGCGATCGTGTTGCCGCAATTGATGGAGGAATGCTTCCCACTGGGCCGGATTATGACGAGCCACACGGAACTGTTCCAGGGCTTGAAGCGTGGGCGTAATTTCCGTTAGCTGGTTATTTTTGAGGGCATAACGCGGGAACGTAAACGGCGCTGGCCCTTCAAATTGCCAAGTCATCCCATTCATGGCATCCATCGCCGAGACGCTGTTGGCCAATATGCCCAACACAACCACCTTCGCTTGCTGTCTGCCTCGATCCAGTTGATAGGCCGCATAGGCATAGTTGGGGGGAGCCGAAGGGCCAGCAATCATCCGAATCCCATTGGATGCATTGAGCTGATGTAGGCTTTTCGCAACGTCGATCGCATAGGACTGTCCATAGAAGGCAATCAGACGCTGTTCGCCTGCTGCTGGACGTGTGGGAATATTTTGCCGCTGCCACTGCACGGGGTCAAGCCAACCCGCCAGGGCAACCGACGTGGTGTTGTTATCCGTTTCGCCAATCATGCGATCAAGCTTTCCTTCTACTGATCGCCCATACTCAAAGTAAGTCGCGAGTTTTGAGGCCGAAGCGGCATCCTTGGGTTGGGTTGGATACCGGAATAGGCGATCGACGGTCACATCAAATAAGCCCAGGAAAAACACCGCCCATAACCCCGTCATCAAGATTGAGCGCAGCGTTTTGGGTGGGCTGGATTTTACCGGAGCACTGGGCTTAGAACTTGGAATAGATAAACTGCGCTGGGGCATTGCTTCCTCCCATTAAGACAATAAAGATGAATGCCCCATACAGTGCACCTCGCGCTGGTGTGGGCAGACGGAGATAAAACTGAGGCTTGCCTAGGCGATATTCCAAAATTTCGTAAGCGATCAGGAAGGGAATGCCCAGCAGCGCGGCGAGGGGAGGTAGTGGCATGGATAGGGTTAGATGCCCGATATCAGTGAATAGGATGCGGGTGAGGGTTGCGATCCGCTCGAAGGAGGTGACGCCAAACAGCAGCCAGCCGTAGCTGGTGAGTGCAAAGAAGAGTGCAATGGCGGCTAGGGAGCTGAGACCTTGCACTACTCTCAGTCTCCCTTTGGTAGGGCTGCCGTCTACACGCAAGTCTGATTCCTTTTGAACACCCTGCATTCGCCCCCCCAGCCCCCCAATACTGGGGGGAGAAATCCAAAATTTCGGGTCATTTTCCCGCAGTAGTGGGGAGCCAGTATAACGTCCTTTTTCATTTTCCAAAACTTGTGTTTGCACCGCAGTGGGCTTGGTAGGTTTAGCAGCAGCAACTACGCGATAGCCACAGAGCAGCGCCCCTTGATAGAAACCCCAGAGGAGAAAATTCCAATTGGCTCCATGCCAAAGGCCACCCAGTACCATCGTGGCCATCAGGTTTACATAGATGTTGCCCTTGCGGTTGCCGCCCAGGGAAATATAGAGATAGTCGCGCAGCCAAGTGGATAGGCTAATATGCCAGCGTCGCCAAAATTCGCTGGGTTCCTTGGAAAAGTAGGGCAGGTTAAAGTTGACCCTCAGCTCAAAGCCGAAGAGTTTGGCAATGCCCCGCGCCATATCGGAATAGCCGGAAAAGTCGCAGTAGATTTGGAGGGTGTACAGCAGGGTGGCGGCAATGACATCCAGCCAAGAAACGATGCCAGTCCCTTGGTAGATGGCAGTGACAGAGCCAGCCACACCATTGGCGATCGCCACTTTCTTGAACAGCCCAAACAAAATCAGAAATAGCCCTCGGGTGGTTTGCTCTAGGCTGAGGGAACGACGCTGGGCAATTTGGGGCAGCAGGTCGCCAGCGCGATCGATAGGGCCAGCCAGCAGGGAAGGGAAAAAGGCGAGGAACAGAGCAAAGTAACTAAAATGGGTCTCAGCCGCGAGCTTGCCGCGCCACACGTCGATGGTGTAGCTCATGGCCCTAAAGGTGTAGAAGGAGATGCCAATGGGCAGGGCAATATTTAGGTGCAATGCTGCCGCTGAGAGTCCGATGCCGCTGAGGGCTTGGGTGAGGGTATCGGCAAAGAAGTTGAAGTATTTGAAAAAGCCGAGTATTGCTAGATTGCTGCCAATGCTGATCCAGAGTGGGCGATCGCGGTGTTTGCCTGAGTCGATTGGGGCGTTGTGGATTTGGGCATTGTGGATCTGGAGGGCACAGGAATAGTTGATGACCGTGGCGATCGCAATTAACAGTAAAAAGCGGACATCCCACCAGGCATAAAAGATGTAGCTGGCGACCAGCAAGAGGCCATTTTGCTTCTGCCAGGGCAAGAACCGATACAAGGTATAGGTGATGACCAGAAAGATGAAAAATTCAAAGGAATTGAATAGCAAGGGGGTTGCCTATAGATGAAATGGGGGGTGAATGGAGCTTGGGAGGGATGCGTTCTATGAAACCATAAAATAAACCCAGCGGCTTCAACCGTTAGCAAAAATCTGGATGGTATTGACGCTACGCTCTGAAGAGAAACGGGTTAAATGAAATGATACGAAAGAAACTGTTTATTACTGGGGCAAGTGGATTTTTGGGATGGCATCTGTGCAAAGTAGCCCAATGGGACTGGGATGTCTATGGGGCCGTGAATTGCAATCCCCTGAATTGTCCTGGCGTAACGGTTTTACCCATCAATCTCACCGATCACCACGCCCTGAAGGGTTTAATGAAAAATCTCCGACCCGATGCGGTGATTCATGCAGCGGCGCTTTCGCGACCCAATGATTGTCAAAATAATCCTGAAGAATCGTTTGCGGTCAATGTGCAGGCTTCTTTGAATTTAGCGGACTATTGCTCGGCGCTTGAGATTCCCTGTGTGTTTACGTCCACGGAGCAGGTTTTTGATGGGTTAAATCCACCCTATGCTGAAACGGCGATCGTTTCGCCCATTAATCTTTACGGTGAACATAAGGTGATGGCGGAGGAGGGAATGAGGGCACGCAATCCCAAAATGATTGTTTGCCGGATGCCGTTGATGTTTGGGGTTACACCCCATGCGCCCAGTTTTTTGCAGTCTTTTGTGAGTACGCTCCAAGCAGGGAAAGTACTCAAGCTATTCACGGATGAAATCCGTACGCCTGTAAGTGGACAAGCAGCAGCACAGGGGATTTTGCTGGCGTTGAAACAGGGGCCAAGCTGTCTGCATTTAGGGGGAACGGAACGGATCTCTCGCTATGATTTTGGAAAGGTGCTGGCTCAGCTTTTTGGCTGTTCTGAACCGTTACTTCAAGCTTGTGAGCAGGCAGATGTAACGATGGCTGCGCTCCGACCTGCGGATGTATCCCTTGATAGTTCGTTGGCCTTTAGGTTGGGGTATCATCCTGACTCGATCAAGGCAGAATTACAGCGAATGTTTGCGACTGATACGGCTTGAACATCGATCAAGTGAGCACGAAAGCTATACCAAAACTAGACATTTCACTGGATCGGTATAGCGGCGATCGCATTGCACTGGGTAGACACATAGGTCTACCCTACGGGGTGGACTATAATTAAAGGCCAGTGCATCTTTATTAAAATGCTACCTAACCTCAACTTGACCTATGGCTAACCCCCAAGACGTGGAAGATCTCCTTGATGAGATGTACAACGCCTTTACCCCTACACCACTACAACCAGGGGATCCGGCCTATGTGGACTGTCGGGCAGTGCGGGGCGATGAGGATGTGGTTGAGGATTTAGGACGCACGGTGCGCCGATCTAACGAGTTCACCTACCAACTGTATTCTGGCTATCGTGGGTCGGGGAAAACTACTGAACTGCTACGACTGAAAAAAGACCTAGAGGGTCGAGGCCATGTAGTGGTCTATTTTGCTGCCGATGAGGAAGATATTAGCGTCCAGGATGCCCAATATACAGACATTTTGTTGGCCTGTACCCGCCACCTATTGAAGAAACTTAAAGAAGAGGCTAACTCTGCCCCTATCCTCGACTGGCTGAAGGGGCGGCTCAAAGATCTAAAGGCTGTAATGCTGACCGAAATCAATATCGATCAGATCAATTTGGAGGTAGGGCTAAAGGAGTTTGCCAAGATTACTGCGGCGGTGAGAACGGAGCCGGGGCAACGCCAAAAGATTCGAGAAATGCTGGAACCCCATACGGAAACTCTAATTCAGGCTCTGAATGCTTTTATTGCCAATGACAACCAGTTATCTGAGAAGTCTAAGCTGCTGGTGATTGCCGATAATCTCGATCGCATCGTGCCTATTTTCCGAGACAACGGACGCAGCAATCATGAGGAAATTTTCCTGGATCGTCACGAGCAACTGAAGGCTCTCAAGTGCCACATTATTTACACCGTGCCCATTTCTCTGATCTATTCCCGTTGGGCGACGGAACTGAAGGACAATTACGGAATTCCCCAGGTTTTACCCTCAATTATGGTTCGCCAGATTAATGGCGACTTCTGCGAGGCTGGTTTAGACATTCTAAAAACCATTATTCAGTTGCGGGTTTCTTCTGAGATGCGAGAGGTTCTGGTGCCTCAAGTGTTTGAATCGGAAACAGTCTTGCAGGAGCTTTGCTTGACTAGCGGCGGCTACGTGCGGGATTTGGTGCAGTTGATGCAGGAAGCCATCACCAAGACGGATGTGTTGCCCATCTCGGCTAGGGCAGTGCAACGGGCTACAGATGCTTTGCGGGATGTGTACCGACGAGCAGTGGAAGAACCTCAATGGGATGTGTTACGGCAGGTGCATCAATCTAAGGGCATTGAAAATGATGATACCCACCGAAGTTTGCTCTTTAGCCGCTGCGTACTGGAATATCGCTATTTTGATGACTAGGGCTATAAACATACTTGGTACGATGTCCACCCCGTACTGTGGAAGGAGTTGTAATGGCAATACAACCATTGGAAGATGCGTTTGAGCAGTTGAATGACCAGTATCCAGAAGTATTTGGGGAATTAGATGGCTGGAACTTTGATGCTGAAGAAGTGCTGAGCGATTTGCTGCGTGCCCTGCGGCGTAAAAAGGGATTTGGACTATTTTTTGTCCAGTGTAATTCCTCCCAGGCAGAACGGGTCATGACATCAATTAGGGAACGTTTGCCCCAGAAGCGACTCCAGCAATTTGACTTGAACCAGCAGAGTGAAACCCTCTATGAGGAGATGTTAGAGCGCTACCAGCAAGAACCCTTTTCAGTAGCTTGTATTACTACTGGAGTGGAGCAAATGCTCTATGGCTATGAAGATACTAAGCGACTAGTGGGCTGGACCTCCCAGGAGATTTATAACTACAGTTGGAAGGGGGTACCACCCCTATTGAGCCACTTGAATCGACAACGGGAAGTCTTTGAGGCTAATCTGCCTATTGCCCTGGTATTCCTGGTGCACAGCTTTGTAATTGATTACTTTATCCAACGGGCACCGGATTTTTTTGACTGGCGCTCTGGGTTTTTCAAATTCACTGAAAGTGCGGCAAACCTCCAGAAATTTTCCCAGGAGTTAGTCGATGGAGATTATCAGGAATATAATTCCCTCACTACAGATCAACGGGTTGAGAAGATTTTAGAAATTAAGGACAAAATTCTCCAGCTCGATCTAGTTGATAGTGAACAAAGATCTAGCCTACTTAGGGAACAAGGACGGCTTTTTCAAAGTGGCGGAGAGACCAATCAAGCTTTAGATTGTTACGAGCGCTCAATAGTAGAAAATCCAAACAACCATAAGGCTTGGAACAACAAGGGTATATTGCTAAGAAATTTGAAACGATATGAAGAAGCACTAAGAAGTTGTGAACGTTGCTTAGAAATTCAATCAGAATATGTTGATGGATTATTTAATCGAGGTGCTGTACTTACTGGCTTGGAGTGCTATACAGAGGCACTTGAAAGTTATAATTGCGTCTTAATAATTAACCCATTTCATCTTAATAGTATTTTTGCTCAAAGTGATCTATTTGCATCATTAGGTCGTTATGGAGAGGCAATTATAGGCTACGACAAAATCTTAAAAATAAAACCAGAAGATTACTATATTTGGTTGAGGCGAGGTTATGCACTTTTTAAAATTGGTCGCAATGAGGCAGCAATCGAAAGCTACGATAAAGCCTTAGAAGTCAAGCATGATGATTACTTTACTTGGGGCAAACGAGGTGACGTACTTTTAAAGATCGGTCGTAATGAAGAGGCAATTGAAAGCTACAATAAAGCCTTGGAAATCAAGCATGACTATCACTTTGCTTGGGGCAAACGAGGTGATGCACTTTTAAAGCTCGGTCGTAATGAGGAGGCAATTGAAAGCTACGATAAAACCTTGGAGATTAAGCCTGACTATTATGGTTGGACTAAAAGAGGTGATTCACTTCGTAGTTTAGGTCGTAATGAAGAGGCAATTGAAAGCTATGATAAAGCCTTGGAGATTAAGCCTGACTATTTCTATACTTGGATTGGGAAAGGTGATTCACTTCGTAGTTTAGGTCGTAAGGAAGAGTCGGTAAAAAGCTACGATCAAGCCCTAAAGATTACACCTGATGATCCCTATGTTTGGACTGGGAAAGGTTTTTCCCTTTACGAACTTGGTAAACATAAAGAAGCTTCGGATTGTTTTGCTAGGATTGCTGAAATCCTGCCGATCTATAAATATTCCTGGAATAATCAAGGCTATTTAAACCTTGCCCAAGACTCTTACGGTCTGCAACCTATTTTTGAAAAACCACTACTCATTCGACAGCCTCCGTATTGCAGCAGTTCTACAGCCAATGCTGACATTAATCTAGAGCGCTACCAGAAATCTCTGGCGCTTTTTGAGACTGCCTTACAGCTCGACCCTGAATTCACAATAGCCTGGGCAAATCATAGTTTTCCTGCTTACTACTTACAGCAATACCAAACGGCACTCCAAAGTTGCAATAGAGCGCTTGAGCTTGATCCAGAAAATCAAGAGGACATGAATGAGGTCATCTACACCAATCGCGGTTGTATTCTCCTCCAACTCCAAAATCCAACTGCCGCCCTGCAAGACTTCACCTCTGCACTCACCTTAGCTCCCCATCTCGACGAAGCTTATATCGGCAAAGGCACGGCTCTATTCCAGTTGGGTCGTTATTCCGAAGCCAACGACAGCTTTAGCCAAGCCCTTTCTCTCAATCATCCCCTTGCCCAAGCTAATCTCGATCTTGTTGGGCAGCAACTTTTAGAAACAAATTCTTAAAGGATTTTTTGGCAATTTCTGTATTAATAAATAAGCGGCTAGATCTCATCAATCGTAAGAAGGTTCGGAATTATCCAGATGGCCGCAACTGTATCCCAATCACTTGGGTATGGGTGCCGTGTGCCTGGGTTACGCCAATGGTGCGATCGGTGGTGGTTTACAGTATGATTACCAAATTTTACTCATATCCAGTACAAAACCTGGCATGACCTCACCACAATCGATCGAGGTAGGAGAATCATATATCTCTGGCTCTTGTCCTGGTCGATAGATTTCCACCTGCTGATTTTTTGGATTGACGAGCAACCCCAGACGCACCCCAGTTGATCGATACTCCTCCATCTTCTCGCGCAAAGTTTTCAGGCTATCGGTTGCAGATCGTAGCTCAATCACAAAATCAGGCACCACTTCTGGAAACGCAATATCGGGAGAAATGCCTTCAAGTTTTGACTTTTCAATCCAGGTCACATCGGGCGATCGCACTGCCCCATTGGGCAAAGTGAAGCCACCTGAAGAATCGAATACTTCACCCAGTCCGGTTCGTTCGTTCCAAACGTCAACTCGACTATTCAACTTTGAATTCCGTTTAGAACTTTCCCATCCCGCTGGTGCCATTGTAATTAATTGTCCGTCTTTTGTTAACTCTAGTCGCAGGTTTGGGTTATCTTGACAGAGCTTCTCGAACTCTTCATGATTGACGCGAAGAGTAATGCTATGAACATCTAATAACAATGGTTTTGTTTCTAAAGATTGCATGTGGTACAAATCCCCCATCAAGATCGGGCGTATTTTTTACTTGCTATTTTCATTTTCACCTGCTTTTTTAATTTTAAGTACCAGCAACAAAAATTAGAATTAGCCAGAAGGTCGAAGCTGCATCCCAATCACTTGGGTATGGGTGCCGCGTGCCTGGGTCACGCCGATGGTGCGATCAGCAGCTTCAATCATCGGGCGACGGTGACTGACCACAATAAACTGAGCACCTTCCGTTTGCTGACGAATCGTTTTCGCTAAACGCTCCACATTCACCCCATCCAGGAAACTATCCACCTCATCCAAGGCATAAAACGGCGAAGGACGATAGCGCTGAAGCGCAAAAATAAAGCTGAGCGCCGTCAGAGATTTCTCTCCCCCAGACATAGAGGCCAGACGCTGCACCTGCTTACCCTTGGGATGAGCCACCAAGTTCAACCCGCCTCGGAACGGATCTTCAGGATCTTCTAGCTCAAGGTAGCCATCCCCATCAGATAGCCCCGCAAAAATAGTCTGAAAACTTTCGTTGACCACATCAAACGCTTCTCGGAAAGAATTGCGTCGCAGGGTGGTGAAGTTTTCAATCCGCAATAGCAGTTCGGTACGTTCGTCTTCTAGAGTGGTGAGTTTTTGCACCAGTTCTTCAAGACGGGCTTGGGTGCGCTCGTACTCCTCGATCGCCAGCATATTAACAGGCTCCATCGCCTGGATCCGCCGCTGTAAAAGCCGCAATTCTTCTCGCAGGGCTTCTAGTGTTAACCCTTCGGGCAATTCGGGTAGTGGATCGGGAAGTTCTTGGGCTTTTTCTTGGAGTTGGGTTTGGATTTGAGCGATCTGTTCTTGCTTCTGCTGCTGGGTTTCTTGAAGCTTCTGGATTTGCCAGGTCATTTCCTGTTGAGCCGTGGTACGAGAACGCAGATGCAGCTCAGCGCGATCGCGATTCTGCTTCGCCTCACCCAAATGCGCCTCTAGCCGCTGAAGCTCCACCCGCAGCTCGGCGACCGCAGCGCTAATCTGCTGCTGCTGTTGTAGGGTAGTGGCTTCTTGCTGTTGGGCGGCGACCTGCTGCTGCTGAGCGCGTTCAATCTCGGTTTGATTCTGCTGCTGTTTTTCTTGGAGCCTCAGCAATTGCAATTCTAGGGTCTGAAGCTGCTGCTGGGCTTCCCTTAGGGCGGCTTCTCGCTGGTTGAGCTGTGTTTCTTGGGTTTGGATTTGAGCCTGAAGACGCTGCCATTCGCCGTGGGTTTGGGATTGTTCTAGAGTGGCGATCGCCGTTCTCAACCCCGCCAATGTCTCCTCTTGTTGAGGCAGTTCTGTCTCTAGGGTTTGGAGTCGAGTGCTGGCAGTCGATAATTCTTGATTACTAGCGGCAAGTTGCTGAGTAAGCTGGTCACGACGCTGGGTTAATCCCTGAAGTTCTTTCGTGAGCTGTTCCACCTGGAACTGCACATCGCGGTGCTGTTGACGGGCGGCAGTTAAGGCTTGGGTTTCGTTGGCAAGGGATTCTTGATGCTGGCCTAGTTTCGTTTCGATGCGGCTTAAAATCTTCTCAATTTCAGCAAGGCGCTGGCGCAGGGCCAAAATTTCAGCAGATTCCCCCGCTTCGGCATTGCCAAAGTGGAGCGTTTGCTGGTTCGAGCGGCTCCCCCCCGTCATGGCTCCCGTAGACTCCAGGAGTTCGCCGTCTAGGGTGACGATGCGGTAGCGACCAATGTGGCGACGTGCCGCACTGAGGGTTTCAAACACCACCGTATTGCCGAAGACGTAGGAAAACACTGCGTCATACTTGGGGTCAAAGTCGATGAGATAGACGGCGTAGTCAATGGCCCCATCCACTTTAAGATTGGGTAAATCTTGCCCCCCACGCAGCTTATTGAGAGGCAAAAATGTGGCCCGTCCGCCCCGCTCTCGCTTGAGCAGTTCAATCCCAGCGGCGGCAACTTCATCGTTGTCTACCACTAAGTGCCCCATCCGCGCTCCGGCGGCGGTTTCTAGGGCGATTTGGTATTGGGGTTCCACTCGTCCTAGATTGGCGACGAGGCCATACACACCCGAAAGGTTGGATTTGAGTAAGATTTTGGTTGCAAAGGTGCCCTGAGCTTCCTGTTGGGCTTCTTCTTTGGCCTCAAGCTGATCGAGCTGGCGCTGTTTTTCGCGCTGTTCGCGCTGGAGACGGGTTTGGGTGTCTAGCTCGGTGCGGACGTTTTCATCGGCGGTGGCGAGGGCGGTGGCTAAGGTTTGAACCGAAAGCTGCTGGGTTTCGAGTTCGGCTTGGGCGACCGTGAGCTGGAGTTGCTTTTCGGCAAGGGTTTGGGCGAGGGTTTGGCTTTCTTCAGTTTGCAGCGTGCACTGACGACCGAGTTGTTCGACCCGTTCTTGCAGTTGAGCGAATTCTGAGCGCTTGGGGTCAAGGGTTTTCAGTAACGTTTCCATTTGCTGACGGAGTTGGGCTTGCTCTTGCACCCAAGCATCGGCAGAAGCGGCAATATCCGTGGACTGTTCTCGAATTCGCTTGAGATCAGCCTGAGCCTGATCCCGCTGCTGAGTCAGCCCCTTGAGGGTTTCAGCTTCTAAACTGTGGCGCTGTTGCCCTAGTGCCGCAAGCTGAGCTTGTTCTTGAGCCATCTGCTGGTGAAGCTGCTGCCCCCGCTCTACTGCGGCCTGCTGAGTGGCTTTGAGTTCGGCCTGTTGGCGTTCGAGCTGGCGTAGTTCTGCTTCTTGGGTGGCGATCGCCGCTTGCACGCCCAATTGCTCATCTTCACCCAAGGCTTTGACCTGGGCATTCAGCTCAGACAAGGTGGCGGAAAGGCTCTCTATTTCGAGGGCGATCGCCTGAAGGTTAGCCTCAATCTGAGTTTGCTGCTGGGCTTCGGCCTGGACTTGTTTCTGAAGCTTTTCGGTCTGTTGCTGGAGATGACGATAGGCGAGGACATTTTCCCAGGAAGATTTTTCGTTGAACTCAGCGCGGAGGAGTTGGTACTTTTGGGCTTTGATGCGATCCTTGTCTAGGCGATCGCACTGTTCCTTCAGCTCTTGCTCCACGATGTGAAAGCGGTCTTCTTGCTCCTTGACGGCATCCAGTTTTTCTTTGGCCTGGTTGATTTTGCGATCAAAGTTGCCAACCCCAGCCAGTTCGTCAATGATTTCACGACGCTGACGCGCATTCATCGAAATAATGCCCGTCACGTCCCCCTGAAGCACAACGTTATAGCCTTCGGGATAAATCCGCAGCCGATTCATTTGGTCATGGAGATCGGCTAGGTTGCAGGGTTCGCCGTTAATGGCATAAGACGAAGTGTAGGTGCCCTGTTTTGTGACCCGCAGTTTGCGGGTGACTTCCCATTCCCGCTCGGCGGGCTGTTCTGGTGGTGGGGTGCCGTCCTCTAAATCTTCTAAAGGCACGTCAGAAATATCGAAGGTGACGGTGACTTTGGTTTCAACGCTCGAAAGCCCTCGCTTGAGCTGAGCCTGATTGACCAAATCCGGCAGACGTTCGGCCCGCATTCCTTTGGAGCCTGTCAGACCCAAAGCAAACAGCATGGCATCTAATAAATTGGACTTGCCCGACCCATTTGGCCCAGAAATGACAGTAAAACCAGGCAGCAACGGGATAGTGGCTGTGCTGCCAAAGGATTTGAAATAGGATAGTTCTAGGCGCTTAACGTGCACGGATGGCTGAACTCGTGACGGATGGGGTAACGCTCAATAATAGCGAAGTTTTATATAAGATAGGTCAATTTTTCTCAAAAGACTATCATGGTCTGTTGAAATCTGCACTGTTTTAGACGTTCAGAGGTCTATTCAATGAACTTGATGACCTTTACCTTGCTCGCTGGTAGACCCTCATACTTTTCCGCAGTTGCCTCAATTTCCTGGATCTGACCCAATGCCAACCCACAGTGAAAACCATACTTTGTCTTTACCCGATCGCTGGCAATGGTTAAGGCAGTCTGTGATCGCGCCACAAAATCTGACAAATCGTAGCTTTGGTTGGGCGTAAAATACTCTTTGACAATTAAAGAAGGTGAATAACAGACCGCCTGCGATCCATCGGGCCACTCTATTTGAAACCGCATTTCTGGCATTGGAACCTCCCATTTATTGGAACAACTCAATTTAGCCCACGCTAATATCTGAGACCGATCGCCGTTGCAAAAGCTGCCGATAGCATTGCTCATGAAGGCGAGCGGAGGTTTCCCAAGAATATTGGGCTAAGACGGATTGACTGTTTTGTTTTAACCGATTAGCCACCTGTGGTTGCAAGCTTGCAATCATAGCCTGGGCTAAGGCTTTAATATTATAGGGGTCAATCAATATGGCCTGGTCAGGGATTAAGAACTCGGTGAAGGGTGGTTGATTGGAGGTGATGATGGGGAGGTTAGATGCGATCGCTTCAAAAATCACCAATCCCCACCCTTCTTTCACCGATGGAAACACAAAACTATCCGCCAATCGGTACAGCATAGGAATGGTCTCGTGGGATAAAACCCCTGGTAATAAAAGCGATTCGCCCGTTACAATTGCTAATTTTTCAGCGACCTCAAAGAAGGAATTTCGGTAGGGTTGGTAATCAAACAGTGTGGCTCCTCCCGCAATGATGAGTTGGGCTGTGGGAAGTTGTAAGCGCACTTTTGCAAATGCCTGCAATAAACCAATGGAGTTTTTGCGCGGCTCGATCCCACCTACAGTCAAAAAAACTGGCCCTTCCCTGACACCCAGTTGCCGCTTGAGTTCAGTCGTAGAACCCATGCTGTCCATAAATCGGGTGGTGTCGATGCCGTTGTGAACGAGGGGAGCTTCACGGCGATAGTGTTGCTGGAGTTCGCTTTGCCAATGTTGGCTTACGCACAGACATAAATCTGGAAATTCAATCGATCTCTCTTGGCATTCTTGCAGATAGGAACTCTGAAAGTCTTCGATGTGGTGAACGGTGCGGACAAAGTGGGGGATGAGATGGCGATCGCGCAGTTGCAGCAAGGCGTTGGAACTGATGCAGTCTTGGGCATGGTAGATGTCGTAGGGTTGGGTCTCTTGCTGGAGGTGGGTTACGAATTCCTGAATGCGTTGGGCGATCAGTGCATCGGTGGAAGGGGGCGCAGGTTGGGCAGGGACGAGTTGGGAGGCACATTGGAGGGGGTAATCGAAGCCTTGCCCGTCTTTATCTAGGGCATAGACACATACCGCATGGCCTAGGCTATAGAGAGCGTTGGCTAAGGCGAGGGTATGGATAACGCTGCCCCGTGGTTTAGTGGAGTAAACAAACAGGGCAATTTGGAGGGGAGAGGAGCTTTGAGCCGTTAAATTCATAGCATTAGGTCGGATTTAGCCGCGATGTATTCATGATGCATCGCTTTACACA
>JANLSD010000200.1:0-9509 GCA_031362245.1 Acaryochloridaceae cyanobacterium OTE_25_metabat_464
GGTAACGGCAGGCATTCACCAGACGGGCAATACTGTCATTGATACGCTGCTGATGGTAGCGGCGACCCAGCCGGAATGCTCCATCCCCAATCTGGACTGGACGAAGTACCGCACCATTTTGGCGACCGTCCATCGCCGTGAAAACTGGGGACAGCCCCTACAAAATATTGGACAAGGATTCCTCAATATCTTGGAGCAATTCCCTGATACGGCGTTAGTATTGCCACTGCATCGGAACCCCACGGTTCGCGAACCCTTAACTCAGCTCTTGGGCAAACACCCTCGCGTTTTTTTGACCGAGCCATTAGACTATACCGATCTCGTGGGTGCCATTCAGCGCTGTCACTTGCTGATGACGGATTCGGGTGGCCTTCAGGAAGAAGCGCCCAGTTTAGGTAAACCCGTCTTGGTGTTACGAGACACGACTGAGCGTCCCGAGGCCGTTCATGCAGGTACTGCAAAGCTGATTGGTACTGATGTAGACTCTATTACCACTGCTGCGGCTGAACTGCTGACCGATCAAGCGCTTTATGACCAGATGGCGACTGCGGTTAATCCCTTTGGGGATGGTCATGCCTCTGAGCGGATTGTAGAAATTGTGCGCAGCTATTTTGGGGTTTAGCCGCGCTAGCAGGTTGTCGGAGATCCCCCCTAGCCCCCCTTAAAAAGGGGGGGATTAGATTAAAGTCCCCCTTTTCTTGGCGTAGCCGCTCTGAAAGAGCTAGGGGGATTTAGGGGGATCTCCGCCTGTTTAATGATTTCCCCGACAACCCGCTAGGTTTAGTGAGAAGGTGTTCTAACTGCGATCATCATCCGTAGCGTTGCTTCCACTGACTCAAGCTATTAGGCTACTGGACTTCTTTTTGGTATACCTTTGGCCTTCTTTTCCCGGCTTATCTGTTTTCTTTTCCTTATGCTTACTGCCTTTATCTGAATCAGAAAAGGGACTAATCCGAAGCTGCTGACCGCAAACCCAAACTTCTTTGAGATGCTTAAAGACATCCTTGGGCATTCCGTCTGGAAGTGTTACCACACTAAAGTCATCAAAGATTTGAATCTGATGAATATAGCGGCTGTCTAGACCCGCCTCATTGGCGATCGCCCCTACAATATGCTTCGGCTGTGCCCCGTGTTCGCGGCCCACCTCAATCCGAAACCGCTGCATGGGCAAGTCTGGCACATCATCGTCATTGCGTCGTTTAGAGCGGCCTTCGCCACGCTCTGGGCGATCCTGACGATCTTTATCTTTGTGCTTTCCGGCCTTGGACTGCTCGGCGATCGCCAATGCCTTGGGCGAAAGCGGACGTTCTTTTTGCACCAAAAACGCCAAGGCTGCGGCAATTTCATTAACGTTTAAATCCTGTTCTTCCTGATAGCGAGTAATTAACTCCTCAAAAAAGAATAAATCTTCAGCTTCAATGGTGTCAGTGATCGTTTTTTTGAACTGGGTAATCCGCCGATCTGAAATGTCCTCAGAACTGGGGAGCTGCATTGGCTCAATGGACTGACGGGTGGCGCGCTCAATGGTACGGAGCATTCGGCGTTCGCGGGGCGAGATAAACAGAATGGCATTGCCTTTGCGCCCTGCCCGTCCGGTGCGTCCAATCCGATGAATGTAGGTTTCGGTGTCGTAGGGGATGTCGTAGTTCACCACATGGCTGATGCGTTCCACATCCAGCCCCCGTGCCGCTACGTCTGTTGCCACCACAATGTCTAAAGAGCCACCCTTGAGGCGCTCTACGATTTTTTCGCGCACAGACTGCTTCACGTCTCCGCTGAGGGCTGCGCAGGAATACCCTCGTGCTTCTAGTTTCTCTGACAGCTCCTCCGTGGCAATCTTGGTGCGCACAAACACCAGCATGGCGTCAAAGTCCTCGATCTCTAACATTCGGGTCAAAGCATCGAGTTTGTTGACATCCGTGACTTGCCAGTAGCGCTGGCTAATGGTGGCAACCGTGGCGGTTTTGGACTCAATTTTAATCTCAACAGGTTGCCGGAGGTGACGCTGGGCAATCCGCTTGATGGCCTCGGGCATGGTGGCAGAAAATAAAGCCACCTGCTTGTTTTCGGGGGTATGTTGCAGAATTTCATCTACATCATCAATAAAGCCCATGCGTAGCATTTCATCCGCTTCGTCTAAGACCACCGTTGTGAGGGCGCTTAGTTTGAGGGTTTTGCGGTGCAGGTGATCTAAAATCCGGCCTGGGGTGCCCACCACCACATGTACCCCGCGCCGAAGTTGACGGAGTTGAGTATCCATACTTTGCCCGCCGTAGAGCGGCACGATGTGGAACCCTTTAAGGTGACGGGCGTAGGTTTGCATGGCTTCAGCCACCTGGAGCGCCAGTTCCCGTGTGGGAGCCAAAACCAAAACCTGTGGCATATTGAGGTCTAGATTCAGTCGGCTCAGGACGGGGAGGGCAAATGCGGCGGTTTTCCCTGTCCCAGTTTGAGCTTGTCCCAGTAGATCGCGGCCTTCTAGAAGGGGCGGAATACTCTCCGCCTGAATGGGTGAGGGCGATTCGTAGCCCATTTCTTCGACGGCTTGAAGGATTTGGGGGGCGATCGCCAACTGCGAAAACTGGGTAATGCTGACTTGAGACATGACTGGACCTACAAATGCTGGGGAATGCTGGGTTCATTCCGAGCGGCAACACCGACTCGGCTGAGAGATTGAGTGGTTGTTAGGCCAGTCCATCATTACGCCTACTATATCGGTATTTTTGCTTGCAGCGGTTTTTCTCCATCACCCTAGCGGTTTCAGCAGTCGCTATTTGGATTGTGTTAATGGGAGGGTATAAGAACAAGTCACCCAAAGCGCATTCGTTTTGCCTTGGATGACCTCCAATATTCTAAGAAAGCGTTTCGCAGGCTCTGTATAAAAAAAGCCGTTACCAAAGCCCACGCACTGGCTCAGAACCACTCGTAGTACTCGCTGGGGCTGCATCATCCCTATTACGGACATCTGCACAGGTCTGAACTGGTGCTGACGCACTCACTTTAGGCACTGAAATATCGGGGGCCTCAGAATCGGGCGCGGGGACACCAACACCTTCACGTAAGATTTTTCCAACATTGGGTACCAATCGGCTGACATTTGGGACTGATACGCCAACGCCTGGCGCGGATGCCTTAACTTTGCCGCAATTAACAGTTGGCCCTTTCACGTTGATATCTGAAGACTGAGCAACTTTTAATGGCACTGCGGAGGCACTGACCATCCATAATGCTAAAAACGAAATGCCAGAGGTGGCTAAGATTCTAGAAAAATAACTCATATCCTAATGTCCCTAAGTTCTTTATGCTCTATTTTTAGGTTTTTTTACATAAATTTCTTAGGCATTAAGGCCTACATTGGGGTCTTTTTTGCTCCATCTTCAGAGAGAGATTACGACTCTCCTTTTTTTAATCCATGATTTAGATCACCGCGCTAGGACAGTCTTTGTCTTATGCTTAGTGAGGTGGGGGCTATGTCTATGGGTAGATTTTTACCTTCAATGCGTCTGTCACTCACTTCTTAAGCTATTCCCTATGGATCGACCTAACCGCAAACCTGTATCTGGCCTAAGGCTACGTTTGTCTTTATTCTCATGTTTTTTGGCTTCTGCTTTAGTGGGCGTTACAGCAGCAGTCGCTGACGCTTTACCTAATGGCACTTGGTTTTCTAAGCCACAAATCATGTTCCATTTGTCAAATGGCACCTTGGGACCTGTGATGGAACGAGTCAGAGCACAACGGTATCGGGTTGTGTTTCTTGATTTTCGCAATGTCTCTGAGCTGGATCAGCAAAGGGTGGCTCAAACGGCGCGTGACTATCAATTGATACCCGTTACGTGGATCCAATCGCCTCAATTTCGCGCTTTGTCTGTACAGCAGCTTGTGGACGAAGGGAAATATACTGACGGCATTCAGGTGGATGATCATTACTTTGCCCATTACTCTCGCCAGGATTTCTCCGCGCTGCGATCGCAGTATACCAAACCGATTTATTGCAGCATCCAGCCGTTTCAGGCGGAGCAAGTGTCAACGGCTGGATGTAATCAGGTGGATGTTCAATGTTATTCGGCTGTTACCTTAAGGCAGTGTGTGGGGTTGGCGGATCGTCTTAAGGCCGTTACAAGTTTATCGGCACAGAATACCTTGGGGTTTGGTGAGGTGATTGGGGGGCGATCGTTTAATGTGTTTTTGTGGCCCCATAGTGATGAGTTTGGGGGGCGATCGCCTTCTCAAAAGGTAGAAGCGACCAGTTGGAATAATAATGGGCTTTGAAATTTGAGATTACTGACTTTCTTGTAAAGAACGAAGAAATTGGATCGCACTGCCTAAAAAAACTGCAAACACTACTCACCCCTGCAAAACAGAAAGATACGATCGCGTCCCATAATCCAGAAGCAACCGATCTTGCGTCACTAACGTCCCACCCAAAATCCTAGTTGTAGCCGCCAAAATCCGATCCGATGGGTCGCCATGAAGCCCACCAGGCAACCGAGAACTTTCAATCGCAACCTCTGGCGTTAACGGCAGCAACCTAAGCCCTGGCACCGCCAACGCCTCGCGCACCCAATCCAAGCAAGCCTTCGGGAACCGCACCCGTCCCTTTGATTCCAGCATTCCCACCTCCCACACCGAAATTGCGCTGACCCCAAGCTGACCCGACCGACCAGCCTGCTCAATTGCAGCCAAGCCCTCCACCGAAAGTCTTTCAGCATCGCCGTTCAGTAGCCAGATCCAAATGTGGGTATCCAACACCAGTAAATCCTTAGCCACTAACCATCTGCCTCCCAAGACTCATCCAACGGTGACACAATATCCCCCACCACCTGCACAGACCCTTGTAAGTAGCCCAAGAGCGATCGCTCCGCAGCAGCCTCCACAGGCACCAGCTTCGCCACAGGCCGACCATGCTTCGTAATCACAATTTCTTCATGGGTTTGCTGCACCTGATCCATAAGCTGCAAACACTGCGCCTTAAACTGTCCGGCTGCAATCTGCACGCTAACCTCCTGTGATTGAGACTCACCAAAATTATAACCATAGTCATATTAATGTGGTCATTCTTATTTAAGGCCCATTGAAACCCTTACGTTACGATGAGCAAAGCGCTGAGAAGCAAGCGTTCGTTAGGATAGCAAACAGCAAGAGAATCAAAAACATCCATCTTTCATGGCACAGCCACCCACCCATCCCAAGAAACCATTGGGTATTAAGAACTACGGCAGCATCGCGCACCTGCCCAACTCTCGCATGGGCGAAGGCGATCACAAATGCCCTGACGGTCAGGCCAAAATCGCCACACTCAAAGTCAGAGATAAACACGATCGCATCATCGTCCAAGAAAAACTGGATGGCTCAAACGTTGGCGTTGCCTTAGTCAACGGCGTACTCTGCCCCCTAGGACGAGCAGGCTATCTCGCAGCAGATTCCCCCTACGAACAACATTGGCGATTTGCCCAATGGGTCTTCAGCCAACAAGATCGGTTTTTGGCAGTTTTACAAGAAGGCGATCGCCTTTGTGGCGAATGGCTGATGCAAGCCCACGGCACCCGCTACGACCTACCCCACGAACCCTTTGTCGTCTTCGATCTCATGCGCGGCTCCAAGCGAGCAACCTACACCGAACTATCAGAACGGGTGCTCAATTACGGATTCGTGCTACCCCGCTTAATTCATGAAGGGACTGCGTTTAGTGTGGAAGCAGCATTAAAGGCGATCGCCATTTCAGGACACGGCGCACTAGACCCCGTAGAAGGCGCAGTTTGGCGAGTGGAGCGTAATGACCTCATAAGTCCTGGTCAGGGAAGCGATCGCCGTTGGGTGGTTGATTTTTTGGTAAAGTACGTGCGCCCAGACAAAGTTGATGGGACTTACTTGCCTGGGATTAACGGCATCGCAGAACTCATTTGGAACACACCACGATTGATTACGGAGGCTTCCCCATCGAGCAATTCAGTTCCAAAAACCCCATAAATTCGGTTTGAAGCCAGCGATTGAAGATTGCGATCGCTCAACAAAAAGTCTACTGTCCTACAAAATGGCGACCCGCCGCCATTGCAGCACTACAGGTATCGTAAAACTCACCATCACTGAACACATCTAGATCTGCACTCATCACCCAGCAGCGATAGACCAACGCCTGAGAACAGCTAATCCCTACAATCCAACCTGGAAACGCGGACACCTGTGCGAGGGTTTCATATTTTATCATGGGTGACTACTCCGTCAGAGAATGCAGAACATAGCGACTACTACAAAAATAACACTCAAACCAAACGATGCTAAGCATGGCGTGTGGCTTGAGTGTTATGGCATCTCCTGCTCCTCATGAAAAGACCATCCATCAAAATCTTTCACAAGTTGCAGATCACCTAACGACTGCGGTAGGGCACTGACTTAGCAATATCGATATCAAAAACGGAAATAGGTTTGGACACGCCAGATTGAGGGCTAATGCTTCTCGCCATTTTGAGGAATGAACTAGCATCTCCCGCTTTGAGCTGTTTGTCGTAGGGAATGAACTTGCGAACCACATCTTGCCAAATCGTTTGGGGGAAGCCCAATTGATTGCGATGGTAGGCATCATACCGAGGCGAAGTAATATTGAACGGAGTCTCACCGATGGCACGGCTGGGGAGAATTCGACGGCGATGATAGGGGACGGTATTATCACCAAAGTTTTCGATATATTCATCACTATTAAGCAGTTCATCGACAAACCCCTTAACCCCTTTCGTCATGACTACTGCTGACCAAGCAATCTTCTCAGTATTACTGTAAACCTTCCGTCCCAAAACCTTTTGGATGCAGTGTTCTACAAAGCGATAGTTGCTATTTTTGCTATAGAAACTGTCAATAAAGGTATTAGAGAGCAACAGCCCTCGAATAAAGTCGCGCACTGTAATCTGTCTATTCCGAAGTTGAGACTCCAGAGCAATTTCACGATCCCACTTAAAGGCGTGGAAGAAGACCTGACGATAGGCCGCGTTGATGAGATTCCCCATGTCTGAAGGTGAAAACTGATTGTCACTGGAGTAAATGATAGCCTCATCATCTCGAGCACCGAGAGGATCCACGCGCTGGTTGGGGCAAGACGGAGCATACGCTAAGAGAGGGATAGCCACGGTTCAACAGACCTCCAATTTTAATTAGCACTAGTCACTAGCACTAGCAGATGAGCCGATTATACAAGGGCGAGAGAATTTGAACCTGAATTGATTAGACAAATGTTACAGAGTAAGGCCATTCGCCTTTCTACTCGGTGAGCCATAGACGGCCAGCCATGTTTTTTTGGGACTAAAAATCTATCAAGGGCTATTGCGAGAAGGAGGAATACCACCCTTAATTCTAGATAGATCACAGCCAAAACTTTACCTCTCATTTGCAGCCCATCTACCTAACCCTATAAATATTTACAGTTTTGGACTGCACGAGGATTGCACAATTAGATGCCTTATTCTAAAGAGGGATACTTAAATAAGGCATGACTTGCTTGATCTCCGCTCCTTATGCTTTGAGCGAGGGTGTGAATGATTCGGATGGATTAGCAGCGCCATTGATGTGGTGGTTTTGCTCGTCATGATGGATAACGTCTTTTCTTATTAAGTGAACTTGACTTAAGTGAATTTGAAAAGCTTTTAATTGTTGCGTGAGAGAAAGACCTATGGCTGGGCTACAAGAAGCAGGGAGATTGGGGATTAAGCCGTTTGAGGATATGGATCCGGTTGAGTTACGTGCCAATGCGAACCAAGACGAGATTCAGTCTGTGATTTTGGCGGCTTACCGACAGGTGCTTGGCAATGAGCATTTGATGAAGAGTGAGCGCTTAGTGGGGGCTGAGTCTCTGTTAGTCCAGGGCTTAATTTCTGTGCGGGGGTTTGTAAGGGCGATCGCCACTTCGGAACTTTACCGCAACAAGTTTTTCCATCCTAACTTTCATATGCGCTTTGTCGAGCTGAACTATAAGCTCCTCCTGGGACGTGCCCCCTATGAGCAGTCCGAAATCTCCTACCATTTGGATCTGTTTCTCTCCCAAGGCTACGACGCTGAAATTAACTCCTATCTAGACTCAGCCGAATATCTCAATAATTTTGGGGAAAATATTGTTCCCTATTATCGAGATTTTAAAGTCACTCAAATCGGACAACGGGCGATCGGCTTCAGCCGTTTATTGCAGCTTCATAAAGGCTATGCCAATAGCGATCGCTCCCAAGGGCAAACGCAGCCCAAACTCACCTGGGAAGTTGCCCGTAATGTGGCAAGCCCGATTACGGCTTCTGCGCCTGCTTCCATTGCAGGGTCTGTAGGTGGTGCCCGTGGAGATGTCTTCCGACTCCGGCTTCTACGCTCTGCCTCTCCTCAGTCAGCCGTTGTGCGCCAGAGCATGTCTGAACTGCTGGTCTCCTACGATCAGTTGACGCCCAAGCTCAAACAGTTGAGTCGTTCCGGCGTAAAAGTCATCAGCGTGACTGCGGTCTAAATCTCTTTATCGGTCTATTCCACTACCCATCATTTTCCATTACCCATCATTTCAAGGAGCATTTCAGGTGGCTATTACAACAGCAGCATCTCGCCTGGGAACGTCGGCGTTTAATGATGCCGCGCCCTTAGAGCTACGTCCTTATTCCACGCCACAAGACATTGACGCCGTTATTCTCGCGGTTTATCAACATGTGTTGGGCAATCCTCATCTTCTAAACTCTGAGCGACTGGTCATTGCTGAGTCATTGCTGCGCGATCGCAAGATCACCGTGCAGGAGTTTGTACGTCAAGTCGCGAAATCGGAGCTGTATAAAGAGAAATTTTTCAGAAACAATTTCCAAAGCCGCACGATTGAGCATAACTACATGCACCTCCTCGGGCGGGCACCTTACGCCCAGTCCGAAATCTCCGATCACCTCAATTTGTATGAAACCAAGGGCTTTGATGCGGATATTGATTCCTACATCGACTCCCCTGAGTATCAGGTCAACTTTGGGGAAAATATTGTGCCCTATTACCGAGATCTTGTGACCACTGGAGTGGGCCAGCGTTCGGTTGGATTTACGCGACTGCTCCAGCTTTATCGGGGTTATGCCAACAGCGATAAAGCCCAGTTGACGGGCAATACGCCTCGATTGGCGAAGGATCTCGCTCGTAATACGGCCTCAGGAGTAGTACCTCCCTCGGGCGCGGCTGGAGGCTTTGCGTTCCAATCCGCAGCAAAAGGGGATGCTTCTTTCAGTGCTTTTGGGGGATCGAAAGCCTTTGGATCTGGTCGGCTCTTCCGCGTTGAAGTTGCAGCTATTACTGGGCAAGGCTACCCCAAAGTCCGCCGCGTGAACAAAGCCATCATTGTGCCTTACGAAGAACTCACGGCTCATATGCAGCGGGTTCAACGTCAGGGCGGTAAGATCGCCAGTGTCACACCGCTCTAGCAGCTTGTCGGAGATCCCCCCTACCCCCCTTAACAAGGGGGGGATCGACTATTAGTCCCCCTTTTAAGGGGGATTTAGGGGGATCTCCGACAAGCTGCT
>JANLSD010000209.1:0-20724 GCA_031362245.1 Acaryochloridaceae cyanobacterium OTE_25_metabat_464
CATTTTTTTTGTTTTTCATTTTCTATGAATTATTCAAGTCTCGGGGGTCCGCCTCCTAAAAATAACGTTTTTCAAGTCCGGTGAACTTAACGGAACATTTGCGGCGCAAAACACCGCTGATCCGAACAACAGGTGTCGGGGAGTTCATTGCAGCGGTTCAGTGCGTTCCTTTTTAAATAGCGAGAGTTCGCACAAATAGCGTTAATTTTCACTTTCGATTGAGCAAAAAAACGTATCTTTCCCATTGAATGGTCGAATGAGGATTAGTTGGATGTCTATGATGCATGTCTCGTGTCATTCATTTGACTAGGAATAAAAACTTTATCTGAAAAAAAAAGTATTTTCCTTTTTAGAATGCTAAAGCCGTATACGTTTCTTTTTAAAATGAATTCATCTTTAATTTTGAATAGAATACCGTCTTGAGACTCATTTTGCGTTTCTAGAGATGCCTGTAACATTTCGGCATTGACCACCATCGTCCGAAATTTCCACATCTGAAAAATTTTGCCGTGGAGTCCTACCCGTTCTTGGCGATAGAAAATGGGGCCAGGGGAGGTCAGCTTAATGGCGATCGCAATGCCAATCAGAAAGGGGGCCAGACACAATAACCCTAACGCCGCTGCCGTGACATCGATGTATCGTTTGGTGCGGTAGTCTAGCCCTAGTAACATGGGGGGTGCGGCGCGGAACGTGGGCATCCCTGCAAAAATTTCGGGGATGCCGCGACGGTGGAGCACTTCTACGCTGGAGGGAATCAGCCGGAGGGTAATACCTAAGCGTCGGAGTTGCCAATAGAGGGTAGAGGCGAGTTCCGTGGGCGGTAGTCCTTCGACGATAACTTCCTGGGCCTTGGATTTCAAAATAGAGTGGAGGGTCGCATTGGCATTGGCGGTAGAAGCAAGGGCTGCGCCAACGACGTGGTAATGCGATCGCTGTTCTAGTAGTTTGGATAAATGAGGCAAACGCTCGGCGGTAGCGATGAGAAAAATACCGATGGTGGGCTGACGTTGGTCAAGCTGCTGGAGTAAAAGCGTGGATAACAGCCGAAATCCAATAATAAAGGCGACACTCAGCGACCAAGCGCTAAAGAAGAGCGAACGGGGTACATCTAGCTTGGGGTCGTAGAAGTAGCTAATGACCAAAGAAAACAGATAGGCAAGGCTGACAAACTGTGCCGAACGGACATAGTTTTTCCAGGCCGTAGAACGATTGTACAGTCCGCCACTGGCGAGTGTGAGCAGGGTTAAGAGAGCAAAGATCCAAAATAAACTGGGTAAACCGAGCCAAACCCACCACACCAGTTGAGGTGGAATGGGAGAATAAAGCTGATTCAATTGTGCCGCAATTTTCCACGCGCAGCCCAGGGCAGCAAAATCTGTCACTGCCAGAATGCAGATACTCAGCCATTGCTGATAGTTTTTACGCCAAATGTTGACGGAAGAAATGGCACGAATATCGTGCTGAAGAGAGGTTTTCTTGATGGGTTGGTTCACAATAGGCCAACTAATAGAAAGGCGTGGGCACTATGTTTATCCTACCCAGGCAGCGTAAGATCTCAACCCTTCTCTCAGAGTTACTGCATTGTTCCTGCTCTTTGCACCATTATTATTTTGAAACTGAGTTGATAAAACAAAAGCGACCTTCAGAAGTTTTTTAGTCGGGCTTTTGTTCTAATGCAGTAACCCGCCGCTTCAGGTTCAGAACATCAGCTCTAACATCCAGTACGTCGGATTCCTGGGTGATTGAGTAGCCGATGAGCGTTTCAATTCTGCGATCTGTGGCCTTGCCGTTCTCTAACAGAGCATCCACTTCAACCAGTTTTTGAGCCAAGGATTGTTTTTGGGCTTCTTTTAAGTCGCCCAACTCAGCGTCAAAGCGCAATGGGCTATTTTGCAATTTCCTTTGTACTGAGAGCAGTCCTTCAATGGCCTGCTGTATTTCTTCAAAGGTCATGGTTCTATGACTCTCCAAACAAATGGTCTAGGATGCGACGGTTCTCGGTTTGCAGTCCTTTAACCTCAGCCTGCATTTCTTCAATCACCCTGAAGGTTTGAAGTTGCACGTCAGTCATGCGCTCCACAGCAAGCGAGATCGTCTCTGTTCTTTGATTGAGTTGGTTCATGCCCGTAATTAACTGGTTCACTGTATCAGCAGCGCGTCCTACTGACTCAGCAGTCTGAACTACAGTCTCAGCCAGTTTGTCCAGACGTTCATCATTCCACCGTTCAATAGTCATACTTCACCATCCCTTCGACTCGGCTCAGGGGCCACCTTAATCAGTTCGCGCTGTGCCGCTTCGGTGATGACGCGGCGTAGCCATGCAGAACGATTGGGAAGCGATCGCACTGTCTTATCAATGTGGATGGGCAGTTTGACCGCTGTGACGCTTACCGCCAGTTCTTCGGTCGTGTCGTCAGCTCTGGGTCTTGCCACCAAGTTATTTCGTCTAGGATCTGAAATATCCATTACAAAGCTCTAGAACATCGTTGTTAACTCCGATGTTAGTGGGAAATAAAGATTTATGCAACTGATTAAGGGTCGTCTCTAAACAACCCTTAATCAGTTGCATAAAAACCTTTTAACTATCGCTCTGAAGGCTTTATTATGATTTCAATTTCACTTCCAACTCCGTTCTTCTAATGAATCTGCGCCATATAGCCACCGAAAATTACCAGTACGATGCTAATGGGAATTATGCTGATCAGAATAACCAGCCTGCCTGACAGTTAATTATTTCCCAAGCACTGAACACATCCCCACTCAAACACAAGACCCCCACGTTGACATCGTGGGGGTCTTATTGGAGCTTCGCGGTTAGGCGACAAGGGCAGTATGCGGTTCTGGATGGGGAAGTCCATCCTCTTGCAACAGAAGCTCTAGCACTTCTTGACCGTTCCGTGCGGCTTCCTCATAGGTGTCACCGTGGGTTCGATAATGCTGCTCTGGAAAATCAGGCAAATGAACCAGATAGCATTCATCTTCATCTGACCAAGTGATGATCATTTCATATCGAAGTGTGGTCATTCTTCAGCCTCCTTCTCTTTGACTTTGGCGATCGCATCCATAACCTCTTTTTCTTGGTATGGCTTTGCATCATTGCCATCCTTCCCAGACAGCGTTATGCGACCTAAAAACAAAGGGTGGAGCCATTTTGAATGACTCCCTTTACCTGAAAATTCAGTAAAGCCAGCCTTGCTAAGCATGGCCTTTAACTCTCTGACCTTCTTTGACATCGTTCATCTCTATGCATCACCGTCTCCACTGAGAAGACAATCAACCAAACATTTTTAAAGTTGATATTTAGAGAGAAGTTTTGAACTCTCAATAACCTTGATACACAAGGTTCTCTAACCAATGGACACATCCCGACTCGAACGGGAGACCCCCACGATGTCAACGTGGTGCTCTAACCAACTGAGCTATGCGTCCGCAGAATACTAAATTACCATAGCCTCTGTGAACTTGCAAACTTGCACAACCCACATTGACCGTCTATCAACCCTCCATCGCTTTGAGCTAAGATCTAATTCTGAAGGTCAAGAGATAAACCACAACATGAGCCAAGGCACACTTTTTGATAAGGTTTGGGATTTGCACACCGTGCGCACACTCCCCTCCGGCCAAACCCAACTGTTCATTGGCCTGCACCTGATTCATGAGGTCACAACCCCCCAAGCCTTCTCCATGCTCAAGGATCGCAACCTCAGCGTACTCTACCCCGATCGCACCGTCGCCACTGTCGATCACATCGTCCCCACCGAAAACCAAGCCCGCCCCTTCGCTGACCCCCTTGCTGAAGCGATGATGCAGGCGTTAGAGGAAAACTGCAAGAACAACAATATTCGCTTTTATAACGTGGGTTCTGGCAAACAGGGCATCGTCCACGTCATTGCGCCAGAACTGGGACTTACCCAACCTGGGATGACGATCGCCTGTGGAGATAGCCATACGTCTACGCATGGAGCCTTTGGGGCGATCGCCTTTGGAATCGGCACCAGCCAAGTTCGCGATGTCTTAGCCTCCCAAACCCTAGCCCTCGCTAAGCTTAAAGTTCGGCGGGTGGAAGTGAATGGAACCTTACAGCAGGGTGTTTATGCCAAAGACGTGATTTTGCATATTATTCGGAAGCTCGGTGTACAGGGTGGCGTGGGTCATGCCTATGAATTTGCGGGCACCACCTTTGAGCAGATGGACATGGAAGAACGCATGACTGTCTGTAACATGGCGATCGAGGGAGGTGCAAGATGCGGTTACGTGAACCCCGACCAAATCACCTTTGACTACCTTAAAGATCGTGAATTTGCACCCAAAGCAGTGGATTGGGAGCAGGCCGTCGCTTGGTGGACAAGCCTCAAGAGCGATGCCGATGCTGTTTATGATGATGTGGTTGTATTTGAAGCGGCTGATATTGCCCCCACAATTACCTGGGGTATTACACCAGGGCAAGGCATTGGCGTTAACGAAACGATTCCTATAGCGGAACTGCTGCCAGAAGCAGAGCGGCCCATTGCCCAAGATGCCTATCTATACATGGATTTAGCTCCTGGCACCCCCATTGAAGGCACCAAAATCAACGTTTGCTTTATCGGAAGCTGCACCAACGGACGCATTAGCGACCTCCGCGAGGCAGCAAAGGTCGCCCAAGGCCATCATGTTGCAGCAGGTATTAAAGCCTTTGTAGTTCCAGGTTCTGAGCAAGTGAAGCGACAGGCCGAAGCAGAGGGCTTGGATAAAGTCTTTGTGGCCGCAGGGTTTGAGTGGCGAGAACCTGGTTGCTCCATGTGTTTAGCCATGAATCCTGACAAACTTGAGGGCCGTCAGATCAGTGCTTCTTCTTCTAACCGTAACTTTAAGGGTCGTCAGGGTTCTGCTTCAGGGCGGACATTGCTGATGAGTCCGGCAATGGTGGCAGCAGCGGCGATCGCTGGGCAAATCACCGATGTCCGCAGTCTAATCCAATCCCCCTAGGGGCGAATCGACGTATCTGCCTTTCTTGCGTGTGCTTAAAGGATTGGACAAAATTCTATTCCCATAAAGTAGCTTCTTGCGGTTCAATGGATCCATACAAGCAAACTCATTGAATTTAAAGGATTATGGCTGTGAATCCTCTAACCTTAGCCTTATCTGTCGCGATCCTGAGCGCACCCACGAGTCCAAACCAAATCTCGACTCCGCAATACACCCTCAACACTCCACCCATTTCCATCCTTGCCAAAGCGCCCGTTGACCCCAGCACAGGCTACCCCATCGTGGATGGTAAAAAATGGGATAGCCAAGGCCCGTGGTTTCAACCCGTGCTGGTTCAAGACACCACAGGCAGTTATGTCGCGGTTCTGGATAAACAAAAGCAAGGTTCCCTCAGAACCCCTAAGCTCACAACCATCGATCAGTTGGGTGTTTTTAGTAGCTGGAGCCGTCAAGGCATCAGACTGGTGGGCAACAGCCAAGTTCAATTCTGTATTTGGGCACTCTGCGGCACCAACTATCCGCGCATTACCGTTGAAGATATGGAAGTCAAGCTGGGCGACCAAGTCTTTCACCCAAAGCGCAAAGGGGACACATTTCTAGTGGATGAAGAGTTGGCCCAGGCACTGAAAACTGCAACCCCAGGCAAAGCCCTGCTGCGGTTTCACTTAAAACCGGGCGTGACCCTGACTCAAGCTTTGAGTAGTCAGACGGTTCAAGCTTGGCCCAAAGTTTTTCAAGATAGCGCTTCTGGGATGACTACAGATCTTGCTCCAACGGGGGGTGGTACCCTTTCGACGGCAAAAACGGTTGCGATTGATCCATTTCCGGCCCTGCCCCTTGAGGCCACTTCAACGACAATCATCAACGACCCTAAAACCGGACTGCCCTTAATTAATGGTTCAACCTGGCGCACAGGCCGAAATGTAGCCTGGGCTAAACCCGTTGTCGTCCGCGATGAATTTGACGGTGAGTACAAAGCCGTTTTATCCAAAAAAGAGGGTGTCGTCAGTCAGTGGTCACGCAGTTTTGTAGATCTGTTTATTAGCCGTCGCTTTGTTACGGCGCTGACGTTTCAGGGGGTGCCTTCTCTGCATATTACCTATGGCGATCGCACTCTCAACCTCTACGGCAAAAATAACCGCTTCCTCATCAACAAAATGGCAGCCCAATTTTTGCAGGAGGCCGGAGAGAAAACCCTCACCAAACTGCCTACCATGAGCTTCTATGTGGGGAAAGATAATATCCGCACCCAGGAAGTGGATATTGGAACCGTAAAAGCATGGGCATCACTCTATCGAGAGTAGATTCAACAGTGATAGAAAAAGGGTGCAAGGTGATTTCTGGGAGAGATTGTACCCTTCGACTCCGCTCAGGGTACAATCCCTGACGAGTCTAGCTGGCTGAGCGGAGCCGAAGTCAGCGGTAAGTTGTTTTCCGTAAATCACCCAAAACTTTGCACCTTTCTTCTCGTTCAACTTACTCAGTGCCTGAAGCCGCTGCTTCAAAATGTTCTTCTAAAACCACGCGATCCATGCGAGGGTCAGAAGAGATCACACGGACCTGTAATCGTTCGCCAAGATCGATGGAGCGATGAAAGCGCATCGCAAGTTCTAGCCCCAACTCTTCAATCAGGATCAGTCCTAAACCTTCGTGTTCTCGCAGCCAACGGAGCATCATTGCCGACCAAACCGTGTTGCCCTGACGACGCAAAAACTCTAAACTCCAGTACCGATTGGTTTGGCGCTCAATAAAATTGGATTCTTGCACCAAAGTACCAATGCTAGCCAATAGCGTTGGTAAATCATTTTCGCTAAAGGGCAACGGATCCCCCCGTAGGTGGGCCTTAATTTGAAAATGAGCCAATAGGTCGGCATAGCGACGAATGGGGGACGTGACCTGACAGTAGCCCTCTAATCCCAAGCTGGCATGGCGAGCAGGCGTAATGCCCACTTCACTGCGCGGCATACAGCGCCGGATTGCAGACGATCGCACGGGGCCAGCTTCAAGCTGCATCAGCTCTTCCTCGGGTGGGAGTTCGGGCTGAGGTTGGGAGCGAAAGGGCAACGGCAAGCTATGGACTTGACCGTAGCTTGCCGCTACTTCCCCCGCCAAAATCATCATCTCGGCTACCAGGTTACGAGACCGCGAATCTTCAAGCACAAGGATATCAATGTCATCCCCATTTACCTTAATGACCGATTCCGGCATGTTGATGGTGATGGCTCCTTGGCCCATGCGCCACGCTTGCCGACGCTCGGCCCAGGCAGCTAAGGCAAGCAGCTCCGGCTCTGCCTGTACCCCTAGCTCTACAATCTCATCTGCGTCTTCGTAGGTGAGGCGGTAGGTGGGCTTAATGGTGCTGGGGGTGATGTCATAGCTTTCCACGGCCCCATCTTCACCCAGGAGTACGCCAAAGCTGAGGGCACAGCAGAACTGCCCCTGAATCAAACTCATTGGCCCTGTGGATAGCGCTACCGGAAACATCGGAATCATGCCCGTGGGCAAATACACCGTTGTACTGCGGCGCTGGGCTTCTTTATCCAGTTCGTCGCCAAGGCTGATCCAGCGGCTGGGGTCAGCAATGTGGATCCATACCCGTTGTTGCCCATTGTCGAGGGTTTCTAGGCTAAGGCCATCGTCAATCTCGGCGGTGCTTTCATCGTCAATGGTGTAGACCTTGAGGTGCGTCAGGTCTTTGCGATCGCCCTCTATATCCGGCGGAATCACCGTCAGACGTTCCTGCACCGCAGCTAAAACGCTCTCGGAAAACTGCATGGGCAAGTTGCTCCGGCGCACAAATAAGTTTTCATGAAAGCTCCATAGCCCTAGATCAACCAAGACTTGAAAGGCCGATTGGGGACTGTCTTGGCGGCCAATTTGTTTGAGTAGATCGGCAGCCGTATTGCGACTGGGGGATTCTTCGGCAAAGAGGGCATAGCGTTCTAGGGCGGTTAGGTAGGGGCGATCGCTCGTTTGCCACTCTACGGGTTCCCCAGCAAGTGCGCCTTTCCAGCGTTCAAAGAATGCCTTTTGCTCAACTTGTCGTTGGGCTTCGCGCTCAATTTGGTGCTTTAGTTCCGCCACCTGGGCCGCAGTACGCGGCTCGTAGGCGTCACCCTTTTGTTTAAAGTAAAGCTTGTCTTCACTCAGAAGTCGGTGGGCCGCATAGCAACAGGGTGCCGTTTGCTCTGAGAACAAGAGTTGTGCCAGTTCCTTCGGTTCAACAGCACGCCCCCCTTCTTCAATCAGAATTTCCCAGGCAATTTCTAAACTGGAGGGATCTAAAAACACCTCAACGGCTTTTAAAAATGCAGTAATATCCGCAGAACGGTAGGACTGATCTGAGACCTTAAACGTCACCTGCCGAGGATGAAGTGAATGGGGATGCCCCCGTTCATCTATGACAATCCAGTTTTTTTTGCCCTCAGGTCGCTCTGCAACGCCCAACTTTGGCGCTTTCTGAGCGTCTGTATCCCCTTGTCCCCGAAACTCAACTAGTGTTCCCTTATCCACATGTTCCCTTATCCACAAATTGCAGCTCACTGACCTATAAACACCAGTAAGCCTAGGCACGACTTCAAAACCTAGGCTCAATGTAATCCTATTTTAGACTCAGATAGTCTGAGTCTTTGTGGGTTTGAACGGTGCCCTATTGACGGCAGCTCTCCGTTCCCTGAAATCTAGCCTTCTGCGTTGATGAACGGCAGTAGCGCCAAGATTCGGGCACGTTTGATGGACGTTGTGAGATCCCGCTGTTGTTTAGCGGTTAAACCTGTAATCCGCCGAGGCAAGATTTTGCCACGTTCGGTAATGAAACGACGCAGCAAATCGACATCTTTATAGTCGATGGGGTCGCCAGGTTTAATAGGAGAGACGCGACGTCTGAAGTAGGCCATAGTCTTTGAACTTATGCTGGGTTGATTTTAAACAAGTTGATTTTAGAGCAAGCAACACAAGTGTCTTACTTAATTTCTTTATGCACTGTATGGGTATTGCAGTGCGTGCAGAATTTTTTCAGCTCTAACCGCGCAGTAGTATTACGACGGTTTTTCATTGTGGTGTAGCGCGATACGCCGGGCGATCGCTTGTTGGAGTTAGAGCGGCACTCGGTGCACTCTATGGTAATAATGACGCGTACGCCCTTAGCAATGAGTCTTTAAGGGTAATTTTGTTAGACACAGTCATTAATTATCTCACAGGTCTACGGATATTCGGTAGTCATTTTTGAATTTGTTTGCTTGAGGTGTAGATTGATAGGGATGTTAGGCTAGCCTCAGTAGATCACAAATAATGACTTTCCCAGGAAACGGTTACACTCGATCCCCCAACCCCCTTAAAAAGGGGGCTTCAGAGTTAAAGTCCCCCTTTTTAAGGGGGATTTGGGGGGATCGAGTGTAAGAAGTTTGCGATCTACTGAGCCTGTAAATACGGTGTCATCGGGAAAAATGGCTATGTTTACCGTCACTCACCCTCACCCTCACCCTCCGCAGGATAATCCTAAGGTCATGCTCCAAGGGATAACCTGGCAGACTTATCAGTCTCTTGTACAGGATCTGGAGTCCCAGCCAGCCAAGCGTTTGACCTATGACAATGGAATGCTGGAGATTTTTATGCCTTTGCCCCCTCACGAAACCTACAAACGGTTGCTGGGACGTTTGGTTGAAATTGTGACAGAGGAGCTGGATCTTGAGATTCGCAGTTTAAGTGCGTCTACTTGGAGTCGAAAAGATCTTTTAAAGGGCGTGGAGGCAGATGAGTGTTATTACGTTCAGAATGAATCCGCTGTGCGGGGCAAGATGGAAATTGATTTATCGATAGATCCACCACCAGATTTGGCGATCGAAATTGATATTAGCAGCCCTTCTTTGCCCAGACTACCGATTTATGCGGCCCTTGGGGTTCCAGAGGTTTGGCAATTTGATGGTGAAAACTTCAAGATTTTGGGATTGGCTGCGACAGAGTACGTTGCGCAACGCCAATCTCTAGCACTGCCAATGGTAACGGGAGAGGTCGTGCAGAGATTATTGCTTCAGGCCCAGGAGATGGGCGAAACCAGTTGGGCTAAGGCGGTGCGCCAGTGGGTAAAGGAACAAGGCGATAGCGTTGTCTAGAGTCCTGCTGCCTGAAAGTCTTTTCCTGCATATAAAAGCGGCATTTCATAAATTGTGGCCGTTGCCGCTGCAAAACAATCTCCATAGTTGAGTTGAGCGGGATGACCGCCGCCTTTGCCGTAGCGCTGGTATAGCTCTATGCCCTTGAGCGCCAAAACCCGATTGACGGGAACGTAGTCCAGGTCTAGATGCGTTAGCAGTGCTTCAACTTCGGCAGATAACCCTTTGCGGAGGGCTACAATCATGAGTTCTTGCAATGTTCCGCAGGACATCAATAATTCTGGTGCTTCGATTGCTTGTTGATAAAGGGTTTCCCAATCTGGTTCTTGCAATGCGATCGCCATGACTGCTGAGGTATCCACAATCATGTTGGCAGGCCATCTTTGTCGTAGAGCGAATCTGGCACAAAGTCATTAGCTTTCTGTCCAGCGGCGTTTTGAATGACAGATAAATATTCTGCGAGTTGAGTTTGCCGCCGCTGCCGTCGCAGCTCCCGATACTCGCGCTCTAAAGCTGCTTTCACGATCTCAGTGGGTCCCCGACCCGTTAATTCGCGCAATTGCTCGATTAAGCAATCAACTTCGGCATTTTTGATATTGATAGCCATAGCTTCTATACTTATTGTCTATAACTTAATTATAGAATTAATCCTTTGGAAAATTTTAGTTGGCGTACTGCTATTTCAGCTTAACGCCAGATGATTTGAGTGAACTTGCTTTTGATGCTTCAAGTGCCCTATGAGGGCATACTTGAGGTAGATCTGTATTGATGTTTCCTCTAAAGTTTATGCACAGCCACAAGCCCATTGTGATTCGACCCCAGCGTCAAGGGCTTGCAGACTCGCTTCAAGAGTTGTGGGAGTATCGCGATTTACTTTGGCTTCTCACGGTTCGTCAGGTGAGTGTGCGCTATAAGCAAACCGTAATTGGTGTTGCCTGGGTTTTACTTCAGCCTTTAGTGGCAATGGTTATTTTTACGGTTATTTTTGGCTATTTTGCCAAACTCTCCAGCAATGGGTTGCCTTACCCAGTATTCGCTTATTCAGCGTTAGTCTTGTGGAATCTATTCTCTGAAGGACTATCCAGAGCTGGCACAAGCCTCATTGCCGATGAAAAGTTAATCACAAAGGTTTATTTTCCACGCTTAATCATTCCACTCTCAGCCGTAGGTTCGGCTTGGATTGATTTTGCGGTGTCTTTATTTGTATTATTTCCGCTCACCTTTTTCTATGGGTTGCGTCCAACCTGGAGCTTGTTCCTGCTGCCTGTGGCAATGCTCCTAACAATGTTGCTGGCATCAGGCGTAGGAATGATGATGGCAGCGCTTAACGTGCGCTACCGTGATTTTCAGTACACGATTCCATTTTTGATGCAGGTTTGGCTCTATGCTTCGCCTGTGGTCTATTCCAGCGAAATTGTCCCTATCCATCTGCGCCCGTTTTACTATCTCAATCCGATGGTGGGCTTAATTGAGCTATCGCGCTTTGCCATCACTGGGCAAGGGAGCATTCATTGGCAAGGGTTGGGGATCTCTGCGGTGGTGGCGATCGCCCTATTCACCCTCGGCTCTACAGTATTCCGTTGGGTTGAGCGCAGTTTTGCGGACTTTATTTAATCACTGAATAATGTAGTTTGAGGACGCTACAGTGTTATTGAAGCGTTGCTGAGGACGGTGACTTTCATGACAACCTTAGTCTCGACTGATTCGGATCTGCTTTATCCTGATAGCGACGGACAGCCAATGTCTGACAACACCAAACAATTCCGATGGATTGTTGTCTTCAAAGAAAATCTGGAAATCTTATTCGCGGATCGTTCTGATGTTTTTGTGGCGGGCGATCTGCTGTGGTATGCGGTGGAGGGACGACCAGATCTAAGGGTGGCTCCTGATACGATGGTTGTTTTAGGGCGTGCTAAGGGCGATCGGGGGTCTTATAAACAATGGCAAGAAGATAATATTGCGCCCCAGGTGGTTTTTAAAATTTTGTCTCCTGGCAATACGGTGCTGGAGATGAGCCGCAAGCTTTTGTTTTACCAACGCTATGGGGTTTTGGAGTATTACGTTTTTGATCCCGATCGGTTGAATCTCGCGGGATATCTTCGTGCAGAGGGCAATGGTCTTGAAGAGATTGCGCAGATGCAGGGATGGGTTAGTCCTTTACTGGGCATTCGGTTTGAGCTAATGGAGCAGGATTTAACGGTGTATCGCCCTGATGGGGCTAGATTTCTGACTTCGGTTGAACTTCATGAACGGGCAGAGCAAGAGTATCAACGGGCAAAGCAGGAATATCAACGGGCAGAGGTAGAGCGTCAACGAGCAGACACTGCTGAAGACGAGGTACGTCGATTGACGGCTCGGCTGCAAGAATTAGGGATTGACTCTGGGCTAGAGTGAGGGGCGTTGTGGGCGATCAGGCTTGGATGATGATTGAGAGAAGAGCGATAGGTATAAATTGCTCTTCATGTTAACTTTCATATTTTGTGAAGGCTCTACATGATTGAGCTTTCGCATTTCCATAATCTAAAAAGATCGCCCATCCTCCTCTTTTGGGCACACTAGGACAGAGTGTATTGATATCTGGGATAAAGTGTATACGCTTGAGCTACAGGTTCATTGCTAAGGCAGCAATCTCTTAAAAGTTGTTTGGTGGGCTTTTGAATGACTACATCTTTTGATCTCGAAGTAGGTCGTAAGCCTCTGGGTCCCGTTAGACCCAAGGATCGCTTTTTGGTGTTTGGTGCACCGTCTATTGAAGAGCCAGAAATTGAAGAAGTCGTCGATTGTTTGCGCAGCGGGTGGTTGGGAACAGGGCCAAAGGTAGCTCGCTTTGAAGAAGATTTTAGACAGTACAAAAGTGCTCAACATTCTATCGGCGTAAATTCCTGCACCGCAGCATTGCATCTAAGCATTTTGGCCGCAGGTATACAGCCAGGGGATGAGGTCATCACAACCCCCCTCACATTTTGCGCCACGGTGAACGCCATTCTCCACGCAGGCGCTAAACCTATTTTGGTTGATATTGACCTACAGACTGCTAACATCGACCCAATGTTGATCGAGGCAGCGATTACGCCTAGAACCAAGGCGATTTTACCTGTTCATTTTGCAGGGCGACCCTGTGAAATGGATGAAATCGTTGATATTGCTGAACGTCATAACCTTAAGCTGATTGAAGATTGTGCCCATGCGATCGAAACAGAATACAAAGGTCGTAAGGCGGGTACGTTTGGAGATTTTGGTTGCTTTAGCTTCTATGTGACCAAAAATGTGGTTACGGGCGAAGGTGGAATGGTTTTAGCTCAACGGGAAGAAGATGCTGCACGCATCAAAATGCTGGCACTTCACGGAATGAGTAAAGATGCTTGGAAGCGCTTTGGCGATGAAGGTTTTAAGCACTACTATGTGATGGAGTGCGGCTTTAAGTACAACATGATGGATCTTCAAGCTGCGATCGGCATTCATCAGCTTGCACGGATTGAAAAAAACTGGCTGCGGCGACAAGAAATTTGGCATCGCTACAACGAAGCTTTTGCTGATTTGCCGCTTACGTTACCTGCAAAACCTGCGCCGGATACACGTCATGCGTATCATCTATACACAGTGCTTGTGGATGAAGCAAAAACTGAGATTAGTCGGGACGCATTTCTAGATGCTATGACATATCACAACATTGGAGTGGGAGTACATTATCTAAGTCTTCCTGAACATCCTTATTACCAGAAAGCCTTGGGATGGACGCAAGAAAACTATCCTCATGCAATGAAACTTGGTCGCCAGACAGTCAGTCTTCCTTTATCTCCTAAACTCACAGAAGAAGATATCAAAGATGTAATTGATGCTGTCAGAAATTCACTTATTTTAAGTTAATTGTAGTGGCCAGAAAAATTATTATTTTTATTGAGTTTTTGATAATATTTGCTCTGGGAAAAGTATTTGGAATTTCTCTAATTATTCGCTATATAAGGAATACAAATACTCATATTACTGTACGCCTGTTACGAGCATTTGGGGCTGTTATCGGCGACGGAGCTACGATTAAGCGGAGCTTTATAATTGATAATTCATACGAAGACACAAACTCATCGGGTGATTTTAGTTACCTAGCTATAGGTCAAAACTGCTATATCGGTGATGGAGTTTATGTTGATCTGTCAAATCAGGTGATTTTAGCAGACGATGTTGTAGTTTCTGGGCACGCATCTTTTTTGACTCACACAGACTGTAATCGTTCAAGCTACTTAAGCAAAAAATATCCCCGTCAGTGTAAATCTATTCAAGTTAATCAAGGAGCATGGATTGGTTTTGGCGCTACAATCCTTTCAGGAATTACAGTTGGTGAATATGCAGTGGTTGCAGCTCATGCGCTAGTTAATCAAGATATAGAATCTAGATTTATGTACGCTGGCGTACCAGCTAAAAAGATCAAAAATTTAAAGAATGAAAGGTCATAGAGTCAAGTTTAAAGATGTTAGGTAGCTAGTGGACACATCTATTAAAAATTTTTTAATTTATCATATTCACGACCGAGCACTACAGCGCTTTGCATCCTCCTATCTCAAGGGAAGACTCATCGACATTGGTTGTGGATCCAAGCCGTACAGTCATTTAGTTTCTGCCTATATCTCTGAGCATATTGGCGTCGATCATCAAGATACTCCTCACGATCAATCTAGTATTGACCTATTTGGGACAGCATATAAAATTCCCTGTGAAAAAGAATCTTTTGACTCAGCAATTTGTACAGCAGTTTTAGAGCATCTAGAAGAGCCAGAATTAGCCTTAAGAGAGTGTCATCGAGTCTTAAAACCAGAAGGAATAGCAATTTATTCTGTGCCATTTATCTGGCACTTACATGAAGAACCACGAGATTTTTATCGATTTTCTAAATATGGCTTGAAATATTTATTTGAGAAAGTTGGATTTGAAGTTATAGAACTTAATGCGCTTTCTGGATTTTGGATTACCTTTGGTCAACTATTGGTTTATAACCTATATCGTCTAAATAAAGGGCCATTGCGTTGGCTCCGTATTGTCGATGGAATTGGATTGATGATGCAGGCGATCGCCTACATACTAGATCGCTTTGATAAAACAGAGCAATGGACTTGGATGTATATGATTGTTGTGAGGAAAAATGGAAATCAATCTTCTTAAATCTTTCTTGAGAGAAAATATTTCTAATGAATTAAATAGTTGTTTTGGTATCAAGAGTGAAAAATTAGTAAATCAAATAACAGAAGAATGGTTTGACGAAAACTATAACTTTGATGGGCGATGGGCTATTATCCAAGAAAAAGGTAGACCTACTAAAAAAATCCTTGATTTGGCAGCTGGCTGCGGAACTTTCCTGCTATTTGGTCTAAAAAATGGATATGATGTTTGGGGAATTGAGCCTGAGTCTTGGAAATTAGAGTTTTTTAGGCAAAAACTAATAAATTCTGAATATCCACCAGAATTTTTAAAGCATATGATAATTGGAAAAGGTGAGTCTCTACCTTTTGAAGATAATTCCTTTGATCTCGTAACTTCATATCAAACATTAGAACATGTTGACTCTGTTTCAGAGTGCTTAAAAGAAATGATTAGAGTTTTAAAACCAGGAGGCTTTCTATACATTAAATGTCCCGACTATAATAGTTTTTTTGAACCACATTATCAATTGCCTTTCTTTCCTGTCATGAACAGAAGTGTGGCTGAAAAATATCTTAAATTTATGGGGAGGCCAACGCTCGGATTAAAAACCTTGAATTGGACAACAGAAAAGAATATTATGGATGACTTATCTGGTCTCTCAGATTCTCTAAGGATAGAGAGAATGTCAGATTACTATACTGCTATGAGAAAAAATAAAATCGAAGATGCATTGCCTGAACTATTCAGAAAACCATTTTTTGTAAATAGTGTAAACTTTACTTATGAAGTCTTTAAGAATTTCAAAAAAATAGCTCGAATTTTTTCGCAGGAATCGGAAATCGACCTCTGGATTACTAAACTCTCTTAGTCTCAATTTTTTGGATGTCCACAAAACAACAGACGGCTTCAGGTGTATTTTGGACAGGTATTTCTACTCTTGCTATAGCCATTATTCAGTTTTTGCAGCTAGCTCTGCTAGCGCGTCTGCTTGAACCTAACGATTTTGGCCTGATGGCGATGGTGATGGTCGTGATTGGCTTTGCCAATGCATTTGCAGACATGGGTATTAGCAACGCGATTATTCATCATCAAACGGTGAATCGAAACCAACTTTCTAGCTTGTATTGGCTGAACATCCTTGCGGGAGTAGGAATTTTTCTATTAGTTATTGCACTTTCCCCTGCCATCGCACAGTTCTATAATGAGCCTCGTTTAAATCAGTTGATGCTCTGGGCCGCATTGATTTTTTTAGTTACACCCCTTGGACAACAATTTCAAATTCTGTTTCAAAAAGACCTGAAGTTTCGGATTATGGCTGGCTCGGATGTGATTTCAGCCATAATGGGATTCGTTGTCTCAGTGCTTGCAGCCCTTCATGGGCAGGGGGTTCTCGCCCTAATTTGGGGACAACTGACCACTGCGGCTTGTCGTTCAGGGCTATTAATGTGTTTGGGATGGAATACGTGGAGACCCTCTATCCATTTCAATTTAAGAGACTTAGAAGGATTTGTTAGTTTTGGCGTATACCAGATGGCTGAGCGCAGCATTAATTACTTTGCCTGGAATATGGATAAATTACTAATTGGGCGGCTCCTTGGTACAACGTCTTTAGGGGTTTATAACGTTGCCTATCAGCTCATGATTCGACCCTTTATGGTGCTTAACCCAATCTTGACTAAAGTTGCCTTTCCAGTGTTTGCCACTATTCAAAATGACGATCAACGCTTAAGTCGGGGCTATATTAAACTGAGTCAAATCATTGCATTTGCCAATTTCCCCGTTTACTTTTGTATGTTTGCTTTGGCCCAGCCCTTAATTTTGTTATTGCTGGGGCCACAATGGCAGCCTGCGATCGCAGTATTTCAAGTTTTGGTGTGGTTAGGCGCTTTATATAGTTTGGGCAATCCCCTTGGAAGTCTTCTCCTCGCCAAAGGTCGAGCAGATATTGGGTTTTGGATCAATTTAAGTGGCTTAATTGTTTACGTGATCGCTATTCTAGCCGGAGCGCATTGGGGAATTACAGGAGTAGTATTGGCCTTGTTGCTCTCTAATGTATTAGTCCTTATTCCTATGGACTTTTGGATTCGCTGGTTTTTGGTTAAGATGCGTCCTGATGATTACATTAGCCGCATAGCTCCTTTTGCTTTGCTCTCAGGAGCACTCATGTTGGGAATGATGAGAGTATATCCAGTCTTGCCAGGGGTCATCTGGTTGAAGCTTGCCTTCTGTGTTGTCTTCGGTGGAGTGCTTTATCTTGGTAGTACCTGGCTATTTCAACGTCAATTTGTACTGGAACTGATGTCTATAGCGCGGACAAAAAGCTGATGTGCGGAATTGCGGGCTATGTCCTCACTCAAAGTTTTGAAAGTACGTCTGATCGTATTTTGAGAATGACGCGCTCCATTGCGCATCGCGGCCCTGATGATGAGGGGTTGACGTTGTTTTGCTCACCTTCAGGCCAAGCTATGGATCTAGCCACTCAAGATACGGTTAGAGGATTGGGCGAATTATCGGTTGCCCATGAAATAGAGGCTTTTCAACACGATATTGCCTTTGGACATCGGCGGTTTTCCATTATTGATGTTTCTCCCGCTGGGCATCAACCATTTTGGTCTTGCGATCGCCAGGTTTGCGTTGCGTTTAATGGCGAAATTTATAATTATCTGGAGCTAAGACAAGAACTTGAAAAAGAGGGTTATACCTTTAACACACAATCCGATACGGAAGTTTTAGTGACCGCGTATCAACAGTGGGGAACCGAATGTTTTCAACGCTTTAATGGTTTTTGGGCCATTAGTCTATACGATGCTCGTAAAAATGCAGTTTTGCTAGCCCGCGATCGCTTGGGTGTTGCGCCTTTGTATGTTGCCCAAACAGAGACAGGATTATTTTGGTCATCTGAAATCAAAGGTATTTTAACCGACCGTTCAGTCTTTTCCATCAATGATCAGGCGGTGGGCGACTTTGTATTGCGCGGCTGGCGAGATTTATTTAACACTACTTTTTACAACGGCATCAACACATTTCCAAAGGCTTCTTTTGCATGGGTTCAAGCAGACGGGCATTATGAACCTCAAACCTATTGGCAATTACCAACCCATCGTTTGACCGAAGCAGATCTGAGTATTTCAGATGCGATCGCCCAATCCAGATTTTTGCTTACAGATGCCTTGAAGTTACGGCTACGCGCAGATGTCCCCGTTGGCCTTAGTCTGAGTGGGGGGCTAGACTCTTCAGCACTGGTCGCCCTTGCGGCTCAATCAGGGATGCCTTTAAACACTTTTACCGTTTCATTTCCCGGAACCTCAGTTGACGAAGAGCCATTTGCGAGAAGTGTGGCTAAAACCTATCCCAGTCTCGTAAATTACCAGGTGATTCATCCCCAAGATACAGATCTTCTAGAGAGTGCTGACCACTACGTTGCCCTGCTGGATGAACCCTTTCATTCGCCCAACTTATTCACAGATCAAGGTGTTGTCCGCACCATGACTAATGCGGGAATTCGAGTATGCATAACAGGTGCTGCCGGAGATGAAACCTTAGCTGGATATGGCGGTGAATATCATGGACGATATCTAAGAGAGTTGCTGAGCACAGGGAAATTCCGTCGTGGATTCAAAGAGTTTGTTCAATTTAGCGAACATCAAACCTGGAAAGACTATTGCCACACCCTCTATCGCACGTTGCCTTCAGGCGCAAAACTTCTGTCGAATCCAAATCAAAGTATTCCTGCCGACATCGACCCTTTTTTATGTCCCAAGCCCTTTCTCCAACAAAAAGGGGCGGCTGATGAGCTGCGGCAACGGCTGATTGACAATATGGGCAACTGGTTGATGAATTACTGGCTCAGATCTGGGAATACCTCTTACATGGAGGTCCCCATAGAAGCCCGTGCCCCTTATTTAGATTTTCGATTTGTTGAATTTGCATTTACCCTGCCTCCGAGCTATCTGATTCGAGGGGGTTGGCTTAAGTGGATTTTAAGAGAATCAGTTAAAGATTTATTGCCGCCAGATGTCGTATATCGCAGGAAAAAAGCGGGATTTCCGTTCCCCCTATCCGATTGGTTATTAAAATCTAAAGTGCAAATTTTTCTGCTGCTAGATGGATTAGATTGTCCGTATCTGAATCTGGCGCACTTAAAATCTGAAAGCTACGATACCCTAGCGCATCGTTATCCAGCTTATTTATGGCGACTAATATCCCTCGCGCTGTGGTGGAAAAAATGCGTTCAAGGAGAAAGCTTATTGTGAGAGAGCATTCTAATGCTAGTCCATATATCGTTTTACATAGTGCTTACCAGTGGCTGCCGATCACCCAAAGTTGGCTCTACAACCAGATTCTATATTTGCCAGCTAGCATCGTAAGTCATGTAGCTTGTGAAGAGACTTGCAACTTAGAACAATTTCCGACGCAAAATCTCCATAGCTTAAGTCAAGAAGCTCAATGGCGATGGGTTTTAGAAAAATTGTTCCGCAAGGTGGGCATCTGGAGAGCACTACCCTTTTCAGGACGACAAGCAAAGCGCTCTCAGGCACAGATTTTGCATTCACATTTTGGGAATTATGGTTGGACTAACCTTACCATTGCGAAAAAATATCAGCTCAAACACCTAGTCACATTTTATGGCCTAGATGTCAATCAGCTCCCTCAACAGGATAGTCGTTGGCGATCGCGTTACCAAGAAATGTTTCAACAAATTGATCGTGTGTTGTGTGAAGGGCCTCACATGGCACAATGCATTGTGCAGCTTGGATGTCCTGCGGAGAAAGTCAGTGTCCATCACCTAGGTGTAGCTCTCGATAAACTACTGTTTCAACCCAGAGAATGGCATCCAGAAAAACCTTTACGAGTCTTGATGGCAGCCTCGTTCCGAGAAAAGAAAGGACTTACCTATGCGCTTCAAGCGCTCGGGAAACTGAATACAGATGTGTCTTTAGACATTACTTTGATTGGAGATGCAGCCTCTGATGCAGAGAGTCAGCAAGAAAAACAGCGTATTATCGATACCATTCACCAGTACGGTCTTAAAGTAGAGCTTTTAGGCTATCAGCCCCATGACCGCTTTCTCCAAGAAGCCTATCAACATCACCTGTTTTTATCTCCCAGTGTGGCTGCTAGGGATGGCGATACAGAAGGGGGTGCGCCTGTCTCGATTATTGAAGCTGCTGCCAGTGGGATGCCCGTTATCAGCACCGATCATTGCGATATTCCTGAAGTTTTGAAGCAATACCCCAGAGAACTATTTGCACAAGAACGGAACGTTGAGGATCTGGTTCGTATTTTAAAGTGGTGGATAGGGCATTCTAAAGAGTGGCAAGAAGTTCTGTCAAAAACGCGAATCTATATTGAAAGAGAATTTGATGCAAAAATCCAAGGCCAGAAATTGGGCGCAATTTACCGAGACGTGATGGAGACCGCAAAATGTTAAAACCTCTCATTAAACAGGTCAGGTCTCAACTTTTAAGTGGCGATCGCTATTATTGCCCACTCTGCGATCGCCACTTTCGCG
>JANLSD010000248.1:0-21405 GCA_031362245.1 Acaryochloridaceae cyanobacterium OTE_25_metabat_464
GGGAAAAACTCGAGCGGTCACATTAATCCGATTGGATTGACTCGCCTCTATCTGAATCATTAGGGGAATTAAATGCAGCCCTAAATGAATAAATTTACCCCGAGACACCCTACCCTCAGAGGGTTCAGCCCTTCGCGGTGAAATAACCCCCTCAGATTGCCAGCGAAATGAAACCCTTTTAATTTGTGCCCATAGTTCCGGCAGATCTAACCAATGATCCGTAGCACGACCCTCTAGCCATTCCCGCAGAAGAATATATTTTCCCGCTAAAATCAACGAATTTTGCCGCACTTGATGGAGATAGACCAAAAACTCATCCATTGGCTGCAACGCACTCGTTGAGACTTCAAGCTGCTCAACCCGCAATGAGAACCCTAAAAGGGTGGCTTGAGTGTAAGACGGGTGAATTTGCACAAACACATAGGCCATCCTTTCCCACCAAGCATCTGGTGGCACAGTACAGCTCTCCGCCGGCCCAAACAAAGGTCTGCATTCCAATCGCCCCATCCCAGAGACAACTAAATCCGCCACATCCGCACAGTGACGCATGAGTGGATTCCAGCTATCTCCTTGACTAAGATCAGTTGTCACATCCATTAAGGCAAGGTAGTCATGAACCGCCCATACCGATAGCGTATTTAAGAACGTTCGCCTTGCCTTGTGAAGCGTGATCTGTTCCTCGCCAAACTGTTGGGCAGTGTGTCGAGCTAGGCTCGAAATCGGTAAGTTCACGTTCAGCAGAGGTGGGTTCGACATTCAAGGTTGAGAAGATGACGTGACCTATAGATATCCCTGGTTTTGCGCAAATTTACGCAAAACCGGAATACACTGGCGCTGATAAAAACTGCTTAACGTTGACACGGACAGGTCAAATTCTTGAGCCAAAGTCTCCCACTGCATTTCTGGCGGCAGTCGCTTGAGGATCAGCACTTGGGCTGTAACGTCGGGGCGATGCCGAACATGAATACGTCTGAGTTCACCACTGATATCCTGAAGCGCCCAATGCTTCGTCTCCTGAAGAATGGGGGGAATGTCTGGTTTTGCCGCGAGAGCATCGACTAAGTGCCAAGTATATTGCCCCTCGCTCCAAAAAGAAATTGCCCGCTGCTGCTGCTGGCGCTCTTGGACGTATAGGTCTTGCAATCGCCAGCGCAGGTAGCGATTGAGCCATGTAATCATGCTCCCACGCGCTGAGTCATAGCACTCTGCTGTGGTGGATTCGCAGATATTTTGACAAAAGTAAAGCCAGGTTTGCTGAAGCGCATCGGCATAGTAGGGCGTGTTTTCTTGCCAAAGCTTTTTAGATTGGGCAATAAGCCGAATCATTTTGGTCAATGCTTGCTGACGCCGAAAATGCCCTGAAGGATAGCGGCGTGCTTCTGAAAGCATCTGCTGGAGTTGAACGTCTAGGGAGCCAGCTTGAACCTGCGGATATCGCATCGAACTACGCTAAAGATCTCATCTGTTTTGCCCTGGGTCTTGCGCATTAGACCGGACAAAATCAGTCTAGTGGGTTGATGTATCTCTGTATAGATCCTGATGCTACCGAAATTAATCAAATCTTGAGTATTTATACTTTCTCAGTATGGATTTCTAATAAAAAGAGCTATTGATTTCAATAGCTCTTTTTAACTGTGCACTTACCTGTAGCAGGACACAACTTAAACATATAGCGCCAATATGAAGGGGCGGAAAATGAAGAACCCTCTCACTAGAGCACAGTTGTCAAAATCGCGGCAAAAAGACCCACCATCGCCAAGCGACCGTTCCAGATTTCGGCCTGTGGCGTAAATCCAAAAACCCAAGCATTGCGGTTTTCTGCTGGTGACTGCATATCTTCCATGATTAATAACATTCCTATAGAGTGCCTTCATTAAACAATGTAACGAGAATTATGAGATTATGCAACGAATTGTAAAAAAACATCAAAGGCATAAGAATTGCTTATCAAAGATTTCCATCCTGATAATCAGAATGAGTTTAAACAACAAATCCGTCTACTGTAAAACTACAAATAGACGGATTCGTTTTGTGAAAATTAATAGACTTTTTGCGTGAATGCTTAGCGGCTCTGTGAGAGGAGTTCGGCACTTTGTAGATTACTGGATCATCTTATAGAGAGGATCCAAGTCCTGCGTAGGCTCCGTAAAAAAACAGGCCCAACACAACAATGACGCCTGTTCCAGCGACTGTAGCCACGAGCCACAAGGGTATTCGCCCACTTCCAGACATTCGGTATTTCCTCCTCTAAGATTATGAGTGATGACTTAACATCTCAGAGTTTGAGATGGTCACACAATGATTTGACAAAACTCGTTACGCTGCCTAGGACGGCGTAACGAATACGCACATTAGTTGAAAAAGTAGCTCGAGAAGAGCAGCGCAACTACAAAAATGAGCAATAGCCCAATGTATAGAGAAGTGCGATTAAGCTCGACGGGCTGGTTATTGGGATTTTTTTCTGTCATAACAGCGTCCTAACGATGAATGAATTGCATAGAGGCGATCGCACCGATAAAAAAGACGCTGGGCACGGCTAGGGCGTGAACAGAGAGCCAGCGAACCGTGAAAATAGGATATGAAATGGGTTGGTTGGGATTATTACTGGCCATAGATTTACTAAAGTCCTTTTGTAAATTCGTCAATTTGCTTTTTGCCGGCAAAGCGATCACTAATCAAGGGAACCTCTTGGCGCACTTGGTCAAAATATTGGTCAGGGCGGGGGGTGCCAAATGCATCATAGGCAAGTCCCGTGCTTACAAATAGCCAGCCTGCAATAAACAGAGCCGGAATTGTAATGCTATGGATTACCCAATAGCGAACACTTGTCACAATATCGCCAAATGGTCTCTCTCCAGTAGTACCAGCCACTTTAGTTACCTCTTATCAACACAGATTAAATCGAGATCATTTTTCCCGCTAGGATTGATTTTGCCATCCTTTGGGTGATCATTTTAAACGCTCACCCCTGATCATACGAAACAAGCGAAAGTCTTACAAGTGAAAGTCTTACAAGTGAAGGTCTCACAAGCGAAGGTCTCACAAGTAAATCTTCTTATCGATGATCAGGTTCTCTCCGTTCTGGCCTGCTACGGCCTTAGCCGATGTAGCGCAGCAAGACGCCAGATTGACCGATCACAAAACCCTGATCGGGACTTTGGAACATCACACGATACAGATTGGTTGCCAGCTTATTGGCTGAGTTATCCTTCTGCCACGTTTTGCCGCCGTCGAAACTGCATAGCAGGTTTCCGCTCCCGCCAGTGACCCATAGCTCCTCAGGGGTGCGATAGGCCAAGTCAAGTAGACCAACGCTGACGGAATAATCGGGAGTCAGTGGCTCATCCCACTCATTGGCGTCATTACTGAACTGGATTTGTCCGCCGCGAGCCAACATCCAAAGTTGACCATCGGGGGAAAAGCCCATGTTCTGAACCCGTCGAGAACTGTTCCGGTTGTGGGGTTCCCAGGACACAGAACCAGGCTTCCAGATGGAATAAAAGCTGCCCCGCGAGGAGACGGCTACGTAGCTGCCATCCGTTGCGCGATTGACATTCCTAAGCACGCCAAAGGCTTCCTGAACCAGGGCATTCCAGTGGCGACCACTGTCTTCGGTTTTGTAGATGGCACCCACGTCCGTTGTCATTTCAGCGGAATGAGAGCCTACTGCAACGACTTTCGCAGGTTTGCCGGGCAGCTTAGCGCTTAAAGGAACGCTAGACCAAGATTTTCCTGCATCTTCGGTATGCAGCAAAATGGAAGGCTCTCCGGCAACCCAACCTTCATCTCCAGAAAAGCTAATGGAGTTAAAGCGATAAGATGTATCGCCTAATTCGAGGGTTCTGGGTTCCCAGGTTTTTCCGCCGTCTACGGTTTCCATTAGGGTAGAACGAGTGCCCGTCAACCAGCCGTGGTCTTTAGACACAAAACTGAGATCGAGTACCGACGCGTCGGTGGGGAGCGACACGACCTCCCAAGGGGTGTTCTCTACGGCGGGAAGGTATTTGCAGGAGGTACAAAAGACGAGGGCAATCAAACCGACCAGCAGCGGTTTTAGCAGTTTCTGGAGCGAATGCATCATAAATACGGGGCTAATCTAGCGTTATCGGTTGAGACGGAGCTACGGGATTTGTATCGTTTCTACGGCCCAAAGTGCTTTAGACAGACTGGGTTGGCTAACCTAATCCGTAAAAACTGAGCAGTATCAAGATAAATATCCCTAAAACACCAAAGATTAAGAGGTTTTTTTGACCAGGGGGAAGTGCGTTAACACCAATGCCGTAGTTCAAGTTTTCCTTGAACCCAGAGGGTGAGCCGACGGGACCAATATTATCGAATTTTGAAGTTGGAGCGCTGCAAACGGGGCAGGCCCATTTTGCGGGGAGATCACTAAACGCTGTCCCAGGTTGGACTTGGCGACTGTCCCCTTTTTCTGGTTCATAGACGTAGCCACAAGCACGACACTCGTAACGATCTAAGGGTTCTAGGGGTGGCGGCTGGAAAGACATAGCCTAAGGGTCTTTTATTAAAAACATTGTAAATTATTATGACATGAAACCAGGCAGCCTTATCAGATGGCTTTGGGCCGGATTTGTAAACAATGTGTTGGATTAGATGCGGTAGGTTTTATGCTGGGGGGTGGATATGCCTTCGCTCTTTGAAGGCAATGTCCTTATAAAAACATTTTGATGGGAGAAATCATGGGCGGAGAAATTTTTAATGCGGCAATTTTGCCTTTTGTGCTTGTATTGGTAGGGCTAGGGCTAGGTTATCTGCTCTTGAAGCTCACGCCGGAAGAGGACTAAACCAGCGATTGAAATCGCGGCTACAAGAACAAATCCCAGATGGTGCGTGGGTTAAGAACCGTTCCTAGTCCACGTAGGATCGTGGATTAATAAAACCCAGCGATTGAAATCGCGGCTACAAGAACAAATCCCGCGTAGGCGGGTTGAAATCCGATCCTAGTCCATCTACGTGGACTTCTCTTGTGTAGGCGTAGTTTCAACCGCTGGCAAAAATTTGTTTTGGGTCAGTAATGCGCAATGACCGTCACGCGACGAAGTTTTCTCCAAGGCATGGGTCGATTGGGCGCTAGCCTAGGTCTGGCAAATCTGGCCCTAGTGGATCGCTACCAGGCTGTTTTGGCTCAGCCCACAGCCCGTAAACTGGCTTTGCTGATTGGCATTAATCAATATCCAAAACTGAGCCACACTCCTTTTTTGAAGGGTAGTGTGACGGATGTTGAACTTCAACGCGAACTTTTGACGTCTCGGTTTGGATTTAGGCGGCAGGACATCCTCACTCTGGTAGATGAAGACGCTACGCGTATCAATATTGAAACTGCCTTTACCGCCCATCTAAGCGATCAGGCGCGTCCTGGGGATGTGGTGGTCTTTCATTTCAGTGGCTATGGGTGTCTAGTGCGTACCCAAGTCCAGCCAGAAAATGGGGGTCAACCCTATGGTGATCAGCCAGCGCTGGTGGCTTTTGATGCGGGATGGCCGGATCTTGCCGTGGGCGAAGTCTCGACCTTAAATGCCATCTACGAAGACACGCTGTTTTTGCTGCTGCGATCGCTCTCTACCGATCAGGTCACAACGCTTTTAGATTGTGGCGTGATGCCCACAGGATCCCTCCGCAGCACAAGCTTACGAGAGCGGACACTGCCACGCTGGGATGTCCAAACGCCTCTACTTGCAGAACTGGCGGTTCAAGATCGTCTACTGGCTCAGACCCAGCTCACCCGTGATCAGGTACGGGTGCAGCGTCAAGCGGGGCAATTACCAGGGCTGGTATTGGCGGCAGCAACGGCAGATTTCCCCACGGCCCTAGAGCAAGACCAGGATGGGTTTTCGGCGGGGGTATTTTCGGCGGGGTTAACTCAACAACTTTGGGCCAATACTCCTGCCCCCAATATTACGATCCAGGTTGGACAGCTCTCGGCTGCAATTGCTCAGCACATTGGCCCTGGCCCTCAGCCCACGGCAAAGGGGCAAAAAAGTGGGGGGATGCTGCCTGGGTCTACTGGATTGAGCGCGACACCCGCTAGTGGAATCGTCAGTCTGGTGGATCGACGCGGAAAAACGGGAAAGCTTTGGCTGGGCGGGTTGCCAGATCGGCTTCTGGAACTGTATCAAGGGCAAAGTTGTTTTCGGGCCTTTAACCCATTCCCTGCCTGGGCCGATGCATCTTTGCCGCGAGCGAACCTAGTACTGCTGCCTGAGGTGCCGCCACCCACGTTGGTGCAAATTCGATCGCGTGAGGGTTGGACGGCGATCGCCCAACATCTTTCTGGCCCCTTGCTCCAAGAAGGATGGTTCCTCGAAGAGTTTGTCCGAGTGTTACCCCGAGCCATTTCCCTGCGGTTGGCGCTGGGTTCTGATCTCAGCCGCATTGAACGGGTGGATGCCACGAGTGCCATGTCTATTAAAAATAGTCGCTTACGCATGGTGGGGAGCGATCGCCCTGGGGACTACACGTTTATCAAACTCCTGGTGCCGCAAAGTGAACCCGTTCAGTCTTCTCCTCTGCCGCCCTTAACCCTTACCCTGAGTAATCAACCCCCCACGCGCTATGGATTGGCCTACCTGGGTGGGGCGCTCCTGTCCAATACCGTTGGCGAACGGGGAGAAGTGGTCAAACGAGCCATTGAGCGGCTTCAGCCCACGTTGGATACCCTGTTGGCAATGAAGCTTTTGGAGCTGAGTCTGAATCAGGGTGCTTCGGCGCTACGCATTAGCGCCAGTCTAGAGCAGGTAGAAGAAAGCCCTCAGCCGCTCATTCGGCTACAAAGTATGGGTTTCTTTTTGCCCCCACCGACGGAGGAAAACCGTATCCCCATTGCGCCAAAGGCCGATAAAACCAATAAGGTGCTAACCATCCCCAGCGGAACCTCTATTCAATATCGTCTGAGCAATGGGGATACGGTTCCGATTTATGCGCTGCTGGTGGGATTTAACGGCGGAACATTTGCCTTTGCCAGCTATGCCCTTGACGGTGGTTCTTCCGCAGAACGTCAACCTTTGCTCAATCCCCTCATGATTCAGCCTGGTGCTTCGGTCATTCTGCCCGTTGCGGCACAGGTTTGGAAAGCGAGTGGCTTTGCGGGACTCAATAAGACGTTTATTATCTGTACGCGTCAGCCTTTAATTCAGACGTTAGCGGCCCAGATGAAGGGAATGAAGTCAATGCTGCCCAATATTTCCCCTGGGTTTGCGCTTGTGCTGAATCCGTTGGCGATCGCCCAGGCCATTTTGGCTGATTTATATCAGGCGAGTTTGTCCACCACGTCTGCCCTTGGCATTACGGATAAAAACATCTGGGCCTTAAATGTTCAAGAATGGGCGACGCTAGAGTTTGTTTACACCACGGTTTAATTCTCGTCAAACGCTATAGTATTTGGGTCAAACCGTTGCTCAGGGCTTTACCCTTGCTGGAACAACCATCACTTTTTTCAGATTTAGAGCTTAGACAAATTCGGCACTCTGGCCTCAATGCGTCGCCATTATTAGAAATGAGCGCTCAAACGCTTCAGGATTGGAAGCAGCGTATTTTTCAGCATCAACGGCAGGTGATGCAGTCGGTTCAGCCTGCCCAGGCAACGTTGTTTGAAGCGCATGGATTAGACACAAGTCTTGAAACGCTGGATCCCTTTACGCTGCGATCACAAAATATTGAATTCTGGCGCTGGCCTGCCCATGAACCAGGGTTGGCGGCGTTATATTTTGTGATTGACCACGATCTGCCTGTGCTGCTTTACGTAGGCGAAACCTGTAAGTCTAATCAGCGCTGGAAGGGAGTCCATGACTGTAAACGCTATGTGCGCAATTATATTGAGGCTCATCGTCCTCATCGTTTACCCGTGAGCGTCAGTATTGGGTTTTGGCCCCATGCCCCTGAGGCAACGCGCCCTCGTCAACGCATGGAGCGATTACTGATTGAGAAATGGCGATCGCCCTTCAATAAACAAAACTGGAGACATTGGGGTTCACCTTTTATCGGCAGTAAGGACTAACGATTGAAGATGAACCCCATGCACCATTGTTGCTAAAAATTGTTGCTAAAAATACCTTGCCCCAAGGGGGGCTTGAGGCTTTTCAGCATTACAGGGCGAGTTGTGGTTTTAACTCAGTCAACTGCTTTTTCGTGAGCGCTTTTTTGGTCACAAGCTCCTCTAGAGATGTATAGGGACGATACATCATGATCTTCTTTGCGGTTGGCGCTCCAATCCCCTTCACTTTTGTGAGTTCTGAAAGGGTGGACGAGTTGACGTTTACAACAACTGTGGTTGACTTCCCTGATTTCTTCGGAGTGCTAGAAGCAGGAGGAGTACTCGGGCTAGGAGAAGCACTCGGACTCGGGGATACGCTAGGGCTAGGAGATTCGCTAGGGCTAGGAGAATCACTTGGCATGGTACCCGATGCAGGCATCTTATCCATAGAACCAGGGGTTGTTCCTCCTCCCGTTCCAGGCGGGGTCAAATCTTGGGCCTTCGGTGTTCCCACGGGGTTGGAAGGTGCCACGCCACCTGGTGCAGAGGGCACCCCTGGCGCGGAAGGCATGACGCCTGTTGGCGCGGAGGGTATGCTAACGGGTGTTTTGGGTAGTTGGGCTGAGACCGCTAAGGGCAGAGCGACGCCCACTGAACAGCACAGGGCAAGAATAAACTTTTGGGGAACCATTGCTCACTTTTCCTCTTAAAAACGAAAGTACAAGTCTGCAATAGGAGCGATTCAGATGTTTATCTGAATGGACAGGTGACTCTAAAGGTTTTGGAAAGGTTCCGATGTTTCTATTTACATTAAGATTGGCGATCGCATTGATGGCCTTCTCGGGTGAATGCGTACCCCTAAGGATCGTGGATTAAATAAGAGACAGAATTAGGCCAGCGGTTGAAACCGCGCCTACAAGAACGATGTCCGCACTTCGGCAGGCTCAGTGACCTCCTACGCGGACGAGGAGTGGATTTCAACCCGCGCAGGCGGGTTTTGTTCTTGTAGCCGCGTTGGCGTAGCCTGTCCGTAGGACTTATTCAATCGCTGGGTTTTATTTAATCCACGATCCTTATCTTCGTAGGTTATAAAAATAGCTCCTAACAGCTTCGACCGAGTTTTTATAATGCCCGAGATATTGAATTAGGACACAAAAAACTGCATTATGGCTCGTTTAAGCTTGAATTTTGGGCTTATGAAACATCTTGAGCTTCTCTAGGCATTAGGATGACAGCCGGAGACGGTAACTGGATCAAGAAATTTTGTAATAGCTGCTTCCCCGACTCCGTCAGAATGCTCTCAGGATGAAACTGAACACCCTGCAAATGGGGATACTCACGGTGACGAACGCCCATAATGATGCCGTCTGCTGTCCAAGCCGTAATTTCTAGCACGGGTGGGCAAGTGGAGCGCTCAATGATGAGGCTATGGTAGCGAGTGGCGGTGAAGGGGTTATTAAGCTGCTCAAACACCCCTACCCCCGAGTGCAAAATGGGGGAGGTTTTACCATGCATAAGTTCTGGGGCCGAGACAATATTTCCGCCATAGACCTGACCAATGCTTTGGTGTCCCAAGCAAACGCCCAGAATAGGCACCGTTGCCCCCAGCTCACGGATGATATCTAGGGAAATGCCTGCATCCTCTGGGCGACCTGGGCCAGGGGAAATGACGATCGCAGCGGGAGCCAAGGCACGGATTTCGTCCAAGGAAATCTGGTCATTGCGATAGACCCGTAAATCATTCGCAACGGGATAGGTATGCCCTAGCTCGCCGAGGTACTGCACCAAGTTATAGGTAAAACTGTCGTAGTTATCGATAACGAGAATCAATGCGATCGCTCCTCTAGACCATTATTTGGCTAGTCTATCAAGATTGACTGACCCTCGAGCAAGATTAGCCGCCTAAGAGTGCGAGGGTGACAATCTTCCACAGTGGGGGCAGCAGCAGACAGCCTGCAACGCCTAAGGAGGCAAGGGTAGAAACCAGAACCGCGCCAGCGGCACAATCTTTGGCAATTTTGGCAAGCTCGTGATACTGGGTGTCTACCACCAGGTCTACCACAGCCTCGATCGCCGTATTCAATAACTCTAGGGTTAGCACAAGGCCAATGGTGAGACCAATCAACGCCAGCTCAACGGGGAGTAAGTGTACAAATAGCCCCAAGCTCACAGCCACACTGCCAATCGCAGCATGGATCCGAAAGTTACGCTGGGTGACGAAGGCGTACTTTAGACCAGCGCCTGCATACTGAAAGCTTACCCATAAATTTTGAGCAATTTGAAAGGAGTGCTCCCGCCGCCCAGTAGGGCGTTTAGTAGAACGGGTTGTTGCACCATTAAGAGATTGCAATAGCTTTTCAGGCATAAAAGTAAGGAATACACTCATTCCGAGGTTGACAGCCAGCTTAGCATTCCCCCCTCTAATGCTCAGTTCTAGCATACCCCTGAGGAGAATTTTGTAACTATATCCACCGCAATCCTTAATTTTTTAGCCGTAGCCCAGCGCCTGAGCCGACCAGGAAGGAGATTTGAACCCAATCAGGGTCATCAAGCGAGCTTGCTCCATGAGCATTTTGTTGAGGTGGGTCGCGTCGGGATGATCCCATCCCAAAAGGTGGAGTAGCCCATGACTGGCGAGCCAAATGAGTTCTAAGCTCAGGTCATGCCCATTCTCTGCGGCCTGAAGTGCTGCGGTCTCAACGGATATGGCAATGTCGCCCAAGTTGGTAGGCAGATCTGCAATTTCTGGGCTGGTCGGCCCTTCCCATTCCAAGGCTGCGAAGGCGAGTACATCGGTAGAACGGTCTTGGTGGCGATAGGTGGCGTTGAGAGCCTGGATTTCGGCATCGGTGGTCAGCAACAGGCTGACTTCATAGGACTGAATTTTGGATTGCTGAGGGTTGAGTGCGTTAATCCACTGCTCAAAATACCCTTGCCATTGGGACTCGGATAGTCCTGCAATTGCCACTTCCCCCACTTCATCCGTAGAACTGGCGATATCTGTTTGGATTTGGAGGGCTAAGTCAATTTCAATCATGGAGGCTAGGTCGGTGGGCAGGTGGAATCAGTCAAATTTACCGGCTGGGTTTGGGTTTCGACTCCCTTCGACAGGCTCAGGACAAGTCGCTCAACCCTCGCCAATTGCCAATTAATGATGGGTCAAAAAGGACAGCCCTAGCAGAACGGCAATGAGTCCTAGGCTGGTTAGCCCAAAGTGAACCAAAGACTGGCGAGACTTGCGTACCATGTTTCGCATGGCTAATTTGACAAAGCTATCTTTGGGCGTAAGCTCAGCAGCAGCGGGGGCTTGAGTGGCGTTGGGTTCCATAGCGCAAAATCAATAAATTTAATGTTACTTCCTGTTACAGGATACCGTTATCTATAGGGCTGTGGCTCTCACAATGGCGTAGGATCGATTATGAACCCTCTCTAGCGTTTTAGCTTCAGACCCTATGAGCATTACCCCTGAAAGCATTGCTCAAGCATTGCAGTCGGAAGATTTAGGCGATCGCCTCTCGGCAGTGAACCAACTCCGAACCCTTCCCTCTCCTGTGGCCTTTGAACTCCTCAAACAGGCCATTGGCGATGGCAATGCGCGGGTACGCTATGCGGCAGTGAGCCAGATGAGTTCTTTAGGCCATGAAGACCTGGCACAGTCTCTGGAGATTTTGCGCGATCGCCTCTACACCGATTCTGAAATGGATGTGAAGTCTGCGGCGGCGGATGCAATGGGTGCGCTCCAGCTTACAGAGGCTTATCCAGATCTTGAAAGCTGTTACAGACAGACCAATGACTGGCTGTTGCAAATGAGTATTATTGCCACCCTAGGTGAACTGGGGGATCCACGGGCTTTTGATTTGCTTAAAGAGGCGCTGTCTTCGCCGGAGGGGCTGGTGCAAGGGGCGGCAATCGGGTCTTTGGGGGAACTCAAGAATCGTGAGGCGGTGCCGCTGCTGAAGCCCTTTGCGACCCATGAAGATTGGCAGATGCGCTATCGTGTGGCGCAGGCGTTGGGTAATTTGGGCGGAGCAGAAGCAAAGGTAATGGCGGAAGCTTTGAGCCGTGATGAGGTGGGGCAGGTGGCAGAAATGGCGGAGTTGGCGATCGCGCAAATTAAGTGACGCCACGATCCTTAATAATTAAATCGCTCAATTCAGTTCTCTGCTGAAGCTTGGTAAAGTAGCAGAAAGAATCGTCCAGCCACTTTACCCATGAAAATCCTGCACGGTACCTGGATTCCTCAATCAGAAGATGGATTTATCCAAAAGGGTGCTTTTTACCTTTGGGTAGAAACCATTGAGGCGACCAAGAAAGGTAAAATTGCTGAGAATAGTCATCCGTTCCAACTGCTTAAGGATGACCTAGAAGCATTTTTAGCCCAGGCACTGGGGATTAAGGAAGAGGTGCGATCACATTCCATCACCGAGCAAATCTCACCCCAATATTTTTTGCTGCCCAGTGTTGAGAATCGCCCCCTCCCCTCCCTAGAACTTGCGCGATATCTAGAACAGGATGTCCCCGAAACCTTTGACCTGCAATATTGGCAGGTGGACTGCTACGCTGCCAAAACGCTCGTCAAAACTACTGGATACAACTACGAACTAGTCACAAATGTCATCAAACTGCTCAATGAAATCCACTTTATTGCCATCAATAACTTGGCGGATGTGCAGCTTGGCGCAGATCTCCTGTTTTGGTATCACTACACCCAAGCCTTTAAGCAAGTTATTCTAAAAGACCAATACATCCCAGCCCTCAAGTATTGTGAAATTGCGGCGGCAAAGCCCGCCGCTTCAGCAAAAGGCAAGGGCAAAACTGCCGCAAAATCTCAGGCTAAAAGCAAACTGGACTTTAATCTTTATCCAGGCTGGGAAATTATCAGTGAACTCTACGAAGCAGACCTGAAAAGGTATGTAGACTACATGCCATTGGCTTGCGTGGCAGGATTTGCAGAACCCTGCGAAGCTCCAGAATTTTATGATCGCGAACGATTGCTGCGGCATTTTTCAGAATGTTTGCTGACTGAAATTGTGACCCATACGCCTTCAACGGCGGGGTTTGACCAAAAAATTGACAATACTCTCCTGCGTCACTGTGTGAGTGATCAACCCCTGGGCAAGGATCTAGAGCTGTATCAGGAGTGGCGAACTTGGCGCGATCGCATTAGTCATACCCAAACCGCAATCCCGTTCTACCTTTGTTTCCAGCTTCAAGAACCAAGCCAGCCAGAAGACAAGTGGGAACTTCAGTTTCTGGTAGCCCCGCGCCAAGATCCTTCCTCGCGTACTCCCCTCACAGAATATTGGTTATCTAAGCCAAAGCGTCAGAAAGAGCTACAAAAGCAATTAGGCGATAGTTTTGATCAGAATCTACTTCTGAACTTAGGCTATGCCGCACGGATCTATCCCAAACTCTGGCAAGGCTTAGAAACCGATCAGCCCGTGAGCATTTCGATGGATTTAGCAGGCGCATTCGAGTTTTTGCAAGATTCTGCTTGGGTTTTAGAGAGTGCAGGATACAAGGTCATTATCCCAGCCTGGTGGACACCCAAGGGACATCAACGGGCGAAAGTACGTCTACGAGCTAAAGGTAAATCACTTTCCACCACCAAAGATAAAGCGAAGAGCTATTTTAGCTACGACAATCTGGTGCAGTATCAGTACGACCTTTCGATTGGGGGAGAACAGGTTACAGAAAAAGAATGGATGGAATTGGTCGAGGCCAAATCGCCCCTAGTCAAGTTTCGGGGGCAGTGGATGCATTTAGACCAGGACAAAATGCAGCAGATGCTGGAGTTCTGGAAAAAGCAGCAGATCGCAAACCCAGAGTTAACTCTGATCGATTTCATGCGGATGACGGCTGAGGGTGGCGAAGATCTGGAAGTAGAATTTGATCGCGCTCAGTCTTTGGCAGAAATGCTGGATAAGTTGCATGATAAGACGCGGTTAGAGGCGATCGCAGACCCCGCGCAACTCCAAGGCACCCTACGGGAATACCAAAAACGCGGCGTATCTTGGCTTTCTTACCTAGAGCAACTGGGGCTAAACGGCTGTCTGGCAGATGACATGGGCTTAGGCAAAACCGTCCAGGTCATCGCAAGGCTTGTGCAGGAACAGGAGCAGGCGACAGCACCCCTAAAGCCCACGCTGCTAATTGCGCCCACTTCCGTTGTAGGGAACTGGCGTAAGGAAATTGAGAAATTTGCGCCTCACCTACGTTCCATTGTCCATCACGGCACCGAACGCGCCAAGGATGTCAAAGAGTTTCAGGCGATGGCGAAGCAGAATAACGTCATCATTACTTCCTTCACCCTGATTCGCAAAGATCTCAAGTTGATTGAGAGCGTGGACTGGCACCGCTTGGTGTTAGACGAAGCCCAAAATATCAAAAACCCCAAGGCAGAGCAGACCAAAGCCATCCTGAAACTTTCTGCTCCTCATCGCCTTGCCCTGACGGGAACCCCCGTTGAGAATCGACTGCTGGATCTGTGGTCGATTTTTAACTTCCTCAATCCAGGCTATTTGGGCAAAGAAGCACAGTTCCGCAAAAACTTTGAATTGCCGATTCAGAAGAATAATGACGTGATGCGATCGCAGACCCTCAAAAAGCTCGTAGAGCCCTTCATTCTGCGGCGGGTCAAAACCGATCAATCCATCATCAAAGACTTGCCAGACAAGGTAGAACAAAAACTCTACTGTAACCTCACCAAAGAGCAAGCCTCTCTTTATGAGGCCGTGGTTAAGGACGTTACGAGTGACATAGATGAGACGGATGGCATCCAGCGCAAGGGTTTGATTTTGGCGACGTTGCTGAAGCTGAAGCAAATCTGCAACCATCCCCGTCAGTTTTTGCAGGATGGGAGTGATTTTACGCCAGGGCGATCGCACAAGCTCAGCCGTCTCAGCGAGATGGTAGCGGAGGTGATGGAGGAAGGCGAAAGTCTGCTGATCTTCACCCAATTTACGGAGCTTGGGGATGCTCTTGAAAAATACCTGCGCCATACTTGCCGCTACAACACCTACTACCTCCACGGCGGCACCAATCGCAATAAACGCGAGAAGATGATTGCGGAGTTCCAAGATCCTGAAACGGAACCGTCAGCGTTTATTTTGTCTCTCAAGGCAGGTGGTGTGGGCATTACGCTTACTAAGGCCAATCATGTGTTCCACTTTGATCGCTGGTGGAACCCTGCGGTGGAAAATCAGGCAACGGATCGGGCGTTTCGGATTGGGCAAAAGAAGAATGTGTTTGTCCATAAGTTTGTGGCGATCGGCACTTTGGAGGAGCGCATTGACGAGATGATTGAGGATAAGAAGAAGTTGGCAGGTTCTATTGTTGGCTCCGATGAAACCTGGCTGACTGAATTAGACAATGATGCCTTTAAACGGCTTATTTCACTGAATAAGAGTGCAATTTTGGAGTAGAGCGCAACTTTGTTGATTGAAAAACCTTTTGAGTGTTGCAATGGCTAAGTTGATGGGTCAGATATAGCAGTTATCGGTCAAGTGTGGCACTATTTCACACCTCAAGTCTTTGATAGCTGATCGCTACCTGTACTTCAGCAGATTGATAAACGCTATACAGTGCTTAATTTTCTAAAAGGCTAATATTCCTAGGGAACATAAATTGAACGATTATTCACGCTTGTTTTAAGGAATATCCTAATTCTTTAAAGGCAAAAGTCCAGCGTTTCTCGACATTCTTGCAATCTTCCGCAGATAGATTATTACTGTTTTTGCGATATGATCGCTGCGTGTCAATATAAGTTTGAAATGCTGGCTCAGCTTCAGAATAACCGGCCAAATGAAGCCTTTCATAAACACGCTGTAATTCTTTGAGTGGATCCTGCTCTAGATCTTCATAGCGCACTTCAACTAAGTTATGGCAAGGGATCAAAACTCGTTCTGCAAAAAATTGCTGCATCATATCTTCGTAAAGTGTGAGTACTGTTTCTTCAGCATTTTGGGGATCGATAGTCTGTAAGGTAGTGATACTAAAAAGATCGCGGTGCAGATTTCGTGCAGAGTTAAATACATCGTAGGGAGAGCGACAAATATGGATAAATTTAGCATCTGGAAATAGCTCTAGCAATAACCGTACGCGGGCAGTATTGACCGGATTTTTCAAGATCAACCGTTTTCCGCCCGTATGAATTGTTGCAATTTGGAGCATCTTAAAATAGGTCTGTTTGAATTCGACAATCGCTTGGGATGAAGCTCCCTTCATCAAGACATACTTTTTGAAGAGATCTTTCATTTTATCAGGAAATAGAAAACTAGAATAAAAAGCATGGGGCATCATTTTTGCCAGTGGAAATTCTTCTTCCTGAGGCGCATCCATCGGCCAGGTCATATTGTCCATCGGCCTTTTCTGGGGCACAATGCGTGACAAAAACTTTTTTAGCCAAGTCTGACCCACCAAGGAACACTCTGGCACGATCGCTTGATACATGGATAAATAGCCAAAGGTTAAATCCTGCGTGAGAAGATTATGTAAATGGGTTGTACCACTGCGCCAATGACCAATAATAAAAATGGGTGGCTGTTCAAGATCAGTTTTGGCAATATGCTGACCGTATTGTATTGTTTCCCACAAACGTAACGGTTCACTACAAAGACTAGAAATAACAATCAAAATCAGGCGCAGCAGATAGCGAGGATTCATTTCAATCGAATAATGCATCATCCGCAGGATATTACTCAGCCGAGTAAATCCGAACAACCCAAATTGGTAGCCAAAATTGCTAGAATTATTCACAGTTTCTCCGAGGTGGCATTCATGCTTAAAGTAGCTAATCAAAAGCGCTGGTGAACGTTTGATGGCGATGATCGTAGAAGTGACGTTGACTAGCTTGACTGGTGTGTTCCTATCTATGAGCTGTTTTATGACTATACATAAAGATATCCTATGCTTTATTTGATCAACTCGACTGTCTCTAGATTGACAGTCACACAGTTTAATGAACTACGATCCTAATCAACTCATTTCACTCAACAAGAGCATAATTTTGGAATAACAATCATGGCTCAATTTAGTCGCACTTGGTGGGGGCAGCGCTTCATCGCCGCCCTAGAAAAACTGATGGATTCAGGCCGCTTAAGCCGAGGCCGTTCCTACGCTCGTAACGACAAAGTTAAAAGCTTTGATATTAAAGATGGCGTAATCTCTGCCAAAGTGCGCGGCTCCGTGAATCCCTATTTTGGTGTATACAAAGAACCCCTTTACACCACCACAATCGAATTCAAGACCATTAGTGCAGCCAACTGGTCAGCGGCGATCGCCTACATCGCCTCCAAAGCCAGCCTCATCTCGCGGCTCATGCTCAACGAAATCCCCGATAACATTGATGATGCCTTTGCCAAACTCGATTTACACCTGCTTCCCCATCACAAAGACGACTTCGAAACCAAATGCTCTTGTCCTGACTGGAGTAACCCCTGCAAGCACATCGCAGGCGTTTACTACCTCCTCGCCGCCCAGCTAGACCAAGATCCGTTTTTGTTGTTTGAACTACGGGGGCTATCGCGGGATGCCCTTCAAAAAGAACTCGCTAAATCACCACTCGGTCAGGCACTGTCCGCAGAATTGACCTTAGAAAAAGCTGCACCAAAACCCGCCCTAAGCTATCTCACCAGGCCAACCGTAGAGAAATCCATCGCCGTTGAAAGCTTGAAGGACTATTGGCAGGGTGCAAAACGTCTACCCCAAACGATTGAAGTCTCCCCACACGCCAGTGTTCCAGCCATTCTGGTCAAGAAGCAGGGAGATTTTCCAGCGTTTTGGGACAAAGAGAGTTCCTTTATCGAGACGATGGCAGAACTCTATGGGCGGGTCAGAACCAAAAACACGACTCTGTTGTGAATTGGGCACATGCATCCCTAACGAGCCGGAGTCAAAAATTGCCTCTCTTAGTTAGGGGATTGAGACATACCCCTACAACGCCTTGCCGTCTTGAGTTCTAGTAAAGCGATCTCCCAATTTCAATGCAAAAGATGCATTGAAATATTCAAAAAGATCATAAATGTTTCGATTTGTGTAACTTTTGATACGAATCTCGTTTGCTATCGCCCTTAACTTAACAAAACATAGAGTTCATCACGCATCTCAATATCACCATCAAAGATCGTTCCATAGACTTTCTTCTGTTGGCTATTTGCCTTTGTGCAAGTGTTTGTGAGCTGTGTGACGGGTCTAATATTTTGCAGAGGGTATTGCCTTGACCAGCCTTGCGGTAGAGCCAACTGAAAAACTCAATAAGTTTGAGCGCCTCAAGGCAGAGAAAGATGGTCTGGCAGTGCTCAAAGACTTAGATCAGTTTGCCCAAATGGGATGGGAATCGATCAACGAGTTAGATCGCGACTATCGCCTCAAGTGGGCTGGGATCTTTTTTAGGCCCGTCACCCCTGGCAAATTTATGATGCGGCTGCGGCTGCCCCAAGGTATTCTCTCCAGCACTCAGATGCAGACTTTGGCTGAGATTGTCCAGCGCTATGGAGCCGATGGCTGTGCCGACATTACCACCCGTCAAAACTTGCAGCTACGCGGCATCCGCATTGAGGACATTCCCGATATTTTTGAGCGGATCCTGAAGGTGGAACTCACCAGCATTCAGTCTGGGATGGATAACGTCCGTAATGTGACGGGTTCCCCTGTGTCTGGTATTGATGCCGATGAGCTGATAGACACCCGTGAGCTGGCGGTGGCAATCCAGGACATGATTACCAACAATGGCAAAGGCAATTCTGCGTTCAGTAACTTGCCGCGAAAATTTAATATTGCGATCGCTGGATGCCGAGACAATTCCATCCACGCCGAAATCAACGACATTGCTTTTGTTCCTGCATTCAAAGATGAGCAGATTGGGTTCAATGTCGTTGTCGGCGGCTTTTTCTCTCCCAAACGCTGCGAAGCCGCAATTCCTCTCAATGCTTGGGTTTCACCCAGTGAAGTGGTGGCAGTCTGTGAAGCTATTTTGATCGTATTCCGAGACAATGGCCCTCGTGCCAATCGTCAAAAGTCTCGGCTGATGTGGCTGATTGATGAAATGACCCTAGAAGGGTTCCGTGCTGCCGTCGAGCAACAGCTTGGTTTTACGCTTAAACCCGCAGCCCTTAAAGATGAAATTATGTGGGAGAAGCGGGATCACGTTGGGGTTTACGCCCAAAAGCAGCCCAGCCTCAACTATGTAGGGCTACATGTCCCCGTAGGACGGCTCTACGCCGAAGATATGTTCGAGCTGTCTCGCGCAGCTGAAGTTTATGGCAGCAGCGAAATCCGCCTCACCGTCGAGCAAAACGTCATTATTCCCAATGTTTCTGACTCTCGCATTGATGCGTTGCTGCAAGAGCCGATTCTTAAGAAATTCTCCGTAGCGCCATCGTTACTGTCGCGATCGCTCGTCTCCTGCACTGGCGCACAGTTCTGTAACTTCGCCCTAGTTGAAACCAAAAACCGCGCCGTCAAATTCACCCAAGAACTCGAACAAGAACTCACCCTTGCCCGCACGGTGCGCATGCACTGGACGGGCTGCCCCAATTCTTGCGGGCAACCCCAAGTGGCAGATATCGGCTTTATGGGCACTAAAGTTCGCAAGAACGGCAAAACCCTAGAAGGCGTTGATATCTACATGGGGGGCAAGGTTGGCAAAGATGCCCACTTGGGCAACTGCGTCATGAAAAGCATCCCCTGTGAAGACCTGAAGCCCGTAGTGCGGGATCTATTGATTCAGCACTTTGGCGCTCAGCTCAAGGCTGGGGTGGTGTTGGAGCAGGCGGAGGGAACGGCAATCGCCGTTTCCAAAGTCAGCGCTCCCCCTGCGGTGGTTTCTTTTGCCAGATCTGGCAAAACCATCGATTGTACCGAAGACGATCTCATTCTTGAGGTTGCGGAACAAGCAGGGCTAAATCCTGACAGTAGCTGTCGCTCAGGAACCTGTGGTACCTGTAAACAAAAGCTACTTGAAGGCACTGTCAACTATGGGGGGGATCCGCAAGCACTTAGCACCGAGGAAAAGGCTGAGGGCTATATTTTGGCCTGTATTGCCCATCCATCGGGTCAAGTTGCCTTAGATTTTTAACGATCCCATACTCGCAACTTGCGGTTTATGAGGAAACGTGACATTAACTTTTTTGGAGAGGAGTTTCAGTTACTAAACTATGTCCAACCTGTCTAGACGTAAATTTTTGATTGCCGCTGGCGCAACTACCGCGACAGCTCTATTGATTCATGGCTGTGGAGGAGAATCTAGCACAACCTTAAGTCCTTCCTCTTCTGCCTCTCCCGCAGCCAGTGGCAGCGGCGACGGCAAGCCTGAAGTTACAGGAGCCAAGCTAGGCTTTATCGCATTGACAGACTGCGCCCCTCTCATCATTGCCAAAGAAAAAGGCTTGTTTGAGAAGCACGGCATGAAGGACGTGGCCGTCAAAAAGCAAACGTCCTGGGCAACTACCCGCGACAACTTGGAACTCGGCAGCGATAAAGATGGCATAGATGGGGCACATATTTTGTCTCCCATGCCTTACCTGATGACAGTGGGTAAGATTACCAAGTCTCCCGTCCCCATGTATCTCCTCGCTCGCTTAAATACAGATGGTCAAGGCATTTCACTCTCGAATGAATACCTTGACCTCAAACTAGGGCCAAAATCCCCAGCCCTTAAGGCGAAGGTAGATGCCAAGAAAGCCAGTGGTAAAAAGTTTCAAGCAGCCGTCACCTTCCCTGGTGGAACCCACGATCTTTGGATGCGCTATTGGTTAGCGGCCAACGGCGTTAACCCCGAAACCGATGTGGATATCAAAGTGATTCCACCCCCTCAAATGGTTGCCAACATGGAAACCAAAGCAATGGATGCCTTTTGCGTTGGGGAACCTTGGAATCAACGGCTTGTGACCAAAAAACTAGGTTATAACGCCCTAACCACAGGCGAACTCTGGAAAAATCATCCTGAAAAAGCATTTGCGATGCGTAAAGACTGGGTGGATAAAAACCCTAACGCTGCAAAAGCAATCCTCGCCGCCATCCTAGAAGCCCAAATGTGGTGCGACAAGGATGAAAACAAAGCCGAGATGTGCCAAATTTTGTCCGCTGATAAATATATTAAAGCGCCAGCAAAGGACATTGTTGAGCGGTCTAAGGGCAACTTCGACTTTGGCAATGGACGAACCCTTAAGGATAGTCCCTTAAAGATGAAGTTCTGGCAAGAAGATGCTTCCTTCCCCTTTACCAGTCATGACACTTGGTTCTTGGCGGAGAATATACGCTGGGGCAAACTTCCTGCCGATACTGACATTAAGAAGCTGGTGAGCGAAGTCAACCGTGCGGATCTCTGGAAAGAAGCCGCCAAGATGATTGGTCAAGAAGCTACCATTCCCAAGAGTGATTCTCGTGGGGTAGAAACTTTTTTTGACGGGGTTACA
>JANLSD010000279.1:0-7846 GCA_031362245.1 Acaryochloridaceae cyanobacterium OTE_25_metabat_464
AACTCCCTGCGTTTAATATTGTGGATGCCGAAAAAAGCACGGTACGCCTGGGTGAACGATGTCCTCAGACCGGAAATTTGACGGCGGAGGCAATGGCTCGGGCGATCGCCGCCCTTCGTCGTTGTCTAGATATGGCAAAAATCTGGAATGCAGAACAGGTGATTGCCGTTGCCACCAGTGCCACCCGTGAGGCCCCCAATGGCAAAGATTTTATTAGAGAAGTAGAAGCCCAGTTAGGGCTGCAAATCGACCTCATTTCAGGCCAAGAAGAAGCCCGACGGATTTATCTGGGCGTATTGTCTGGCCTGGAGTTTAACCACCAGCTCCACACCATTATTGACATTGGCGGTGGCTCCACAGAACTGATTTTAGGCGATGGTCACGACCCCCGCTTTCTCAGCAGTACCAAGGTTGGCGCAGTCCGTCTCACCAATGAATTTGTGCTCTCAGATCCAATTAGCAATCAGGATTTCAATCGGCTCCAGGCTTATGTGCGCGGCATGCTGGAGTGGCCCCTCGAAGATCTAAAGGCCAAAATTGCCCCTGGAGAAGCGGTCAATCTGGTGGGGACTTCTGGCACCATTGAAAGCCTGATTCGCCTGGATGCCTATGCCCAGGCTGGGGCACCTCCCACAACGCTAAGTGGCTATGTGCTGACCCTAGAACGACTTCAGGCCCTCAATCAGCGTCTACGGAAGTTGTCCTTTGGCGATCGCTGTAAGATGCCAGGGATGTCCGAGCGACGGGCTGAAATCATCTTGGCAGGGGGCATGGTGCTCCAAGAGGTGATGCAAAACCTAGGGATGACTCAAGTCCAGTCCTGTGTCCGTGCCCTCAGAGAAGGCATCATTGTGGATTGGATGCTCAACCACGGACTGATTGAAGACAGACTGCGCTACCAGGGTTCGGTGCGTCAGCGCAGTGCCCTCAATTTGGCGCAAAAGTATCGCGTGAACCAAGACAATGCGCAGCGGGTGGCGCAGTTTGCGGTAGATTTGTTTGACCAAACCCGTGGAACGCTCCATCAATGGGGTGCTCAGGAGCGGGAATTAATGTGGGCCGCTGCAATTTTGCACAACAGTGGGCACTACATTAGCCACTCCGCCCACCACAAACATTCCTATTACCTGGTTCGCAACGGCGGGTTGCTGGGGTATACCGATGCTGAGATTGAAATTATTGCCAATCTGGCGCGTTATCACCGCAAGGGTGCGCCTAAAAAAAAGCATGAGAGCTATCAGGGGTTAGGGAAGCTAGAGCGCCAAATGATTGATCAGCTCAGTGCGCTGCTGAAGGTAGCGGTGGCGTTAGATCGTAGACAAATCAATGCCATTGAGGGGCTGAGCTGCAATTTCAATGCCGTTAGTCGAGAACTATTCCTGACCTTAACCCCTACCTTGGCAGGGGATGATTGCAGTTTAGAGTTATGGAGTTTGGAATATAAAAAAGCCTGTCTGGAGGAAGAATTTGGGATTAAGTTGGTGGTTCGGGTGGCTTCAGTTCACGGAACAGAGGCGCTGACGGCGGTGGGTTAGCCCATTGCTATCTCTTTGAGCAAAGACCATCTGGTTCTGATGACCATAACCCCCTAAGATGATGGGAGTTCCTGCGCGCTGCAAAAGTCATGGCTGTAAAAGCGATCACCCTTCTGGGTTCCACTGGCTCCATTGGCACCCAAACCCTAGATATTGTTGCAACCCATCCCGACCAGTTCAGGATTGTGGGGCTGGCGGCAGGTCGCAACATTGCGCTTTTGTCAGAACAAATTCGGCAATTTAAGCCAGAGATTGTGGCGATTGCTGAACCCACCCAGCTCTCTGACCTCAAAGCGGCAATTTCTGATGTCACCCCCCAACCCATCTTAGTCACTGGCGAAGCAGGAATCGTCGAAGTTGCAGCCTATGGAGATGCCCAATCTGTCGTTACCGGAATTGTAGGCTGTGCCGGACTGCTGCCCACCATTGCCGCCATTAAAGCAGGCAAAGACATAGCCCTCGCCAACAAAGAAACCCTCATTGCAGGTGGCCCTGTCGTATTGCCCCTGGTTGCAGCCCACGGCGTTAAGCTTCTGCCTGCGGATTCAGAGCACTCCGCAATTTTCCAGTGTCTGCAAGGCGTGCCTGAGGGTGGACTTCGGCGGATTATTTTGACCGCTTCCGGTGGTGCCTTTAGAGATTGGCCCGTGGAAAAACTGTCCCAAGTCACCGTCGCCGATGCCCTGAAGCATCCCAACTGGTCCATGGGTCGCAAAATTACGGTCGATTCTGCCACGTTGATGAACAAAGGCTTAGAAGTGATCGAAGCCCACTATCTGTTTGGTGCAGACTATGACCATATTGATATCGTCATCCATCCCCAAAGTATTATCCACTCCCTCATTGAGGTACAAGATACCTCCGTTCTCGCCCAATTGGGCTGGCCCGATATGCGCTTGCCCTTGCTCTACGCCCTCTCCTGGCCGGAGCGGATCGCTACAAATTGGAAACCGTTGGATCTGGTGAAATCGGGTGATCTCACCTTCCGCGAACCCAATCATGAAAAATATCCCTGCATGGGACTCGCCTACGCTGCCGGACGCGCAGGCGGTTGTTTGCCAGCGGTCTTAAATGCCGCCAATGAGCAGGCCGTTGCGATGTTCCTAGATGAAAAGATTGCCTTTTTGGATATCCCCAAGGTGATTGAGAAAGCCTGCGATCGCTTCCAATCCCAAAACACGTTGAACCCTAGCCTAGAGGATATCCTCCACGCCGATCGATGGGCGAGAGATGCGGTTCTAGAAGCCAGTCAGATGCCAGTTTCTGTCGCTATGGGTTCATAAAGCGTTCTTTGGGGCAAATACTGCCACAGGAACCCGTTTATAGGCGGGGATGCCTGATTTTTCATCAATGTGCGCTTTAAAAATAGCGTTGACCTCTGGGTAAAACATCAGCGCCGCCCCCTCACGGATTGGGCCGTAGATGACTTCTACATGGTCGAGTTGGCTGCGATCGCCCCTCACCACCACTCGCTGATGCGCCGCCAACCCAGTCTTCTTTGCATCAGCCGCATTCATCAAAATGCAGTTGCGGTGAGGCATCCCACGGTATTTGTCGCCCTCCCGATAAACCACCGTATTGTGCTGAGAATAGCTACGTCCCGTCCCAAGGGCTAAGACCATTCCCCGCACCCCTAGCGGCACCCCAAACTCCGCCAGGGTAGGCAACGAAAGCTGCGGCAACGGCGTGACAAACATACTGGCTTTACCAGAAGCCGTCGCAAACTTTGGCTCATGGAAAATCCGATTAGAGATGGTGAATTCGGCTTGGGTGTCATCCATCTTGTCATCCATCTGTCCAATCTTCTCGTAGCCAGGAATGGTTTTGGCAATCAGCTCTCGCACATAGCGCGTCTCATTGAGCTTGCGCCAATTCACAGGCGTTTCACCGTGGAGTCGATGGGCCAACTCCGTCAAAAATGCCACTTCAGAAATCAAATCCGCTTCCTTGAGATGGGTGCTGCCTTCATCACTGAGGCGCACAAAATTATTCCCCGATTCCGTCGTGCTTTTGTAGGGATTCTCAAACCGAGCAAACACCGGAATCACCAGGGTATTTTGCTGTGCTAAGCCGTGGAAGTGGCCTAAATTCGGCTTGGTTGCCAAATAAATGACCGTTTCAACCTTCCCTAATGCCCGTTTCGCCTGGGTTAAGTCAGGATTTGCCCCGTACACATTACCGCCCAAACACAGCAGTGTATCAATATTGCCACTGTCGGCAGCCTCCATCAATGCCCGAGTGTTATAGCCCTGTACACGACTGAGGGGACGTTCTAGCAATTTCTCCAGGGCTATGCGAATTTCTTCTTTGAGGTGAACCGTTACGCCCATCGAGCCAAACCCCTGCACATTGGAGTGCCCCCGCACGGGCATGGTTCCAGCGCCTGGTTTGCCTGCATTCCCCGTCAGCAGAGCGGTATTGGCAATACTCAAGACGTTATCAACGCCGTTGCTGTGTTGGGTAATGCCCATCGACCAGGCAAACACAACCCGCTGGGAAGATCCAATCATGCCCGCTGCATACTCAATTTCAATCTTCGATACGCCGCAAACATCAGTAATGGTTTCCCAAGGTGTTGCTTTAGCGTACTCAACGACGGCTTCCCAGCCTTCGGTATGGTTTTGGAGATACTTCGGCTGACTTAAGCCTCTCTCTATGAGGGCTTTTTGAATGCCCACCATTAGCGCTGTATCACTGCCTGGAATCGGTTGAAGATACAGCGAGGCAATCTCAGAACCCACCAACAGCGATTTTGCAAAGGCAGGCGACGCAAATTTGACTAGCCCAACTTCCACCAAGGGATTGATGACAATGACCTTGCCCCCGCGATCGCGCAGTTTAATCAGCTCATTCATGAGGCGGGGCTGATTGGCAGGGGCATTAGAACCCAGCAGCACCACACAATCAGACTGCTTCAGGTCTTCTAGACTCACCATCGAAGTACCAGAGCCAAACACTTGCTTTAGTCCCGTGGTAGAAGGGACATGACACAAATCGGAGCAGTCGGCGAGGTTATTCGACCCTAAGGCCCGCAACATGAGCTGCAATAAGTAGGCCGCTTCATTGGACGATCGTCCTGAACTATAAGATGCAACCCGTTCGGGCGTTTTGCGGAAGGCGGTAGTGGCGATCGCAAAGACTTCCTCCCAGCCAATCCGCTCATAATGTTGACTTCCTGCCCTCAAAATCATCGGAAAGCTGAGTCGTCCTAACTGGTCGGCTTGTTGGGAGGTGAGTTGCTGGAGTTCTTTTATACTGCGCTGGGCAAATATTGCGGGTGGGATAGCGGGTTTGAGTTCAGCGGCGATCGCCTCTACGCTTTTGGCACAGCGTTGGAGGGTTTCGCCTTCTTCGTTTACAAAGCCGCCTTTTTGGCCTCCAGTCCCCCATGCACAGGAGAGACAGGCACTTTTGTGAAGGAGCGTTTTCCAGATTTGAGGCCCATCGGGGGAGAGGGTATGTTCGGCCCAGTATTGGAGCACGGGCATTCCACCGCCTACACTGGGCGTTCGAGGATTCTTGATCTCAGCTTCGGTTGTAGGCTGAATTTTAGACTGTGGTTCTAAATCCATCGCGCACCTCTACCAATAATTCAAAAGCCAATGATGTCGCTCATCAGATGTTGTCCAGCTTGCTTTTTGCCTTCTAGCCTAACGCTTGGTTTGAGATCTGGGATCTATCCAAGGGCAAAGGGGTTTGCTCAACTGAAAAAAAATCGAAAGCATAGTTTCTATTGCAAACTAAAAGAGCTATACGCTAGTTGAACGTAAACCGTAGTAAATTCGAGTTTTGAAGCGAGAGGAAACGACGATGCCCCATTCTCCCCTGTTTCGGAAATTTGTCTTTACCCTGCAAGAGGCCCGTCGCCTCAACCTACAAGCCGAAGGTAAACCACTGCCCATCTCACGACCAAACCAAAGCTGGAGCCGCCGTCGTTTTGTGCGATCGCTCACCCTCGCAGGCGGCTCTGCCCTCGCCAGTAGCTCACTCACACAAATTAGCAGAGCATGGGGGAAAGAGAAGGTACCGGCGATCGCCATTATTGGTGCAGGTCTAGCGGGCCTGAATGCAGCCTATACCCTCAAACAAGTAGGCATCAAAGCAACCGTCTATGAAGCCAATACCCGCTTAGGGGGACGCGTGCAATCCGTTCAAGGGGCCATTGGAGCGGGTCTTGTCTCAGACTTGGGCGGCTCTTTAGTGAATACCAACCACGAAGACATCATGACATTGGTCAAAGCCTTTAAGCTCAAGCTCTTTGACCACAGCAAATACGCAGCGAAATTTCCCTTTACGCCAGCGGCATACTTTTTTGACGGCAAACTGCGAACCGAAGCCGAAGTCGCCGAGAAACTGCGTGCGCTTGCGGGTCAAATTGGCAAAGATGCTGCCCTCCTCGATCAGGATTTCGATAAATTTGCACCTCAGTTTGATCGGCTTTCCGTCACGCAATACCTTGATCAGCATGCCGATAAAATTCCTGAACCCTTTATCCGAGTCATGATTGAAAATACGGTACGCAGCGAATTTGGCGTTGAACCCAGTGAATGTTCGGCCCTTCAGTACGTGCAGCTTTTGCCCACCGTAAAAGGACAAGTCGTCGATCTCGTCAGCGATAGCGACGAAGCCTTTGCGGTAGAAGGGGGCAGCGGCAAAATTATTGAAGGCTTAGCAGCAGCTCTCCCAGGGCAAATCCAGACCCAAATGAAGTTGACCCAGCTTCAGGCAAAGCCCAAGGGTTTTCTGTTAACGTTTGCCAACCAATCCGTCGTCGAAGCCGATTACGTCATTGTGGCGATCCCCTTTTCGATCTTGCGCACAGTTGATCTGCAAGTAGAATTGCCCCCCATTCTCAAACGCTTTATTGAAGAAGTTGATCTAGGCCGCAACGACAAATTGTTTGCAGGTTTTACTCAAAAAGTGTGGGAGAGAAACGGCGGCTTTACGGATGCGATCTGGACAGACCTAGGGTTTACGGAAGCGTGGGATGACACCCAACGACAAACCAATCGCATAGAGGGTGCCTTAAATTTCTACCTTGGCGGAGATGAAGTTAAAGCCTTAGAAGCAGGCAGTACCCAGGCTGTAGGCCAGCAGTTTCTCAACCGTTTTGAGACCGCAATTCCAGGTGCGAAGGCCGCCGCAACCGGAAAATTCCTGCGCACCGAATGGACGAATAGCCCTTTTAGCAAAGGTGCCTATGCCAACTTTAAACCAGGCCAACTTACTACGTTCAAAGACTTTTTCTATGTCGAATCCGAGAAGCCCGAAGAGCGTCAGACTGTTCAAGTGGGCAATCTCACCTTTGCAGGAGAGCATTTGAGTGATGAATTCTATGGCTTTATGAATGGTGCCGCTCAGACCGGAAGGCTGGCGGCGCAAGCGGTAGTCAGTCAATTGAAGGCACAAAAATAATATTTTGCACTCATTCTCTTTTGGAGATCCAGCATTACTTCATCGCCCTTGGGCGAACCTAGGTGATTTCTGGGAAACAGCTTAGCGCTGGCTTCGGCTCCGCTCAGTCAGCTAGACTCGTCAGGGATTATACCCTGAGCGGAGTCGAAGGGTACAATCTTTACTGGAAATCACCTTAAGACCCAAATAACGCCGAGATTTTGGCTTTCATCCGTGCCTGCTCACTCTCAAAGGTAGGATCTGAAGGGTCTTCCTTGATCAAGGATTCGCCAACAAGGATAGCTTTTGCCCCTGCTGCGCTAACCGTTTGCAGGTCAGCAGACGTATGCAAACCCGACTCACTCACCATCAAGATCCCTTTCTCTAGGATGATGTCTCGTCGCTGAGCAATCAGATCACAGGTAATTTCCAAAGAGACCGAAAAATCCTCTAGGTTACGGTTATTGATGCCGACTAATTCAACCCCAGGCAGCGCCAACACCCGATCAAGTTCTGCAAGGGTATGCACTTCAACCAGGGCTGTCATCCCCACGGACTTTACAATCTTGAGGAAATAGCTCAGGTCTTGATCAGGCAAAATTGCCGCAATCAGGAGCACCGCATCGGCACCCCGCGATCGCGCCAGGTAAATCTGATAGGGAGCCAGCACAAAGTCTTTGCACAGCAGCGGAATCTGGACGGCTTGGCGGATCTGCTTGAGGTATTCAAAGCTACCCTGAAAAAACGCAACATCGGTGAGTACAGAAAGGCAGCTTGCCCCAGCGGCTTCATAGGCTTGGGCAATTTCAACAGGATTGAATTGTTCGCGGAACACGCCTTTGCTGGGGGATGCCTTTTTGACTTCGGCAATGAGGGCGGGGAAGGTTTTGCCATGACGCAGCGCCGATAGAAAGTTT
>JANLSD010000283.1:0-3726 GCA_031362245.1 Acaryochloridaceae cyanobacterium OTE_25_metabat_464
ACTTCTCTTTTAGAGATCGCATAATTTTTTTCGCGAAATTGAATTTCGAACGAAGAATGGAGGTTTCAGCCAGTGGGCACCCTTTTGGTGAAAGGCATAAAGCCTTCTCGGATATGGGCTATAGGTTCTGGAGATGTCTAAGGTCTCGAACAGTGGCAGCAAACTCTAAAAGAATGCCATCAGGATCAAAAAAGTAGAATGAGGAAATAAATGTTGTTTCATCAGGTTCAGAAACATATCCTGATGGCACATCAGCATGATGCAAGATAGGTGTTGTTAATACTCCTTTATCTTTAAGTTTTTCCCAATATTCAGGTAACTTATCGGCAGAAACATTAAAAGCAACATGGTTCATTGAGCCATGAGCAGTTAAGATATCCCCTGTCTTTAGACCTTCTCTCTTAACTGAGGCAATGCCAGGTGCTGCTTCGGGCGCTTGTGGAAACCAGAAAAATGCCAAGCTATCGCCATTTCCGATATCGAAGAAAAAATGGCTTCCTCCATCAGGTAAGACAATCTTTTTGATTAATGACAGCCCTAGAATATTGGTGTAAAAGTCCATCGTCTGTGCCATATCTTTGCAAACTAATGCAAGATGGTTAATACCTCGTAATTCAAAATCTTTCATTTCTACTTCCCCTTAAAATATTTCAGAATTTTAGGTTATAGCAATTTTTAAGATCGCCCAAGAGCCTAATAAATCGGTGAAGGCTGTAAAACTGAACTGACCAAAAAAAACTAAGATTCTTTCCCTGCAAAAGTTTGAGTTAGTTTCGGTTTTCCTTATCTTAGTTCAGTTTGTTTCGGCTAACCTACTTACCTAAATTTGAAATGTAACATGTGGCGGTAGGATGTATCTACTTTTGCAATTACTGCTTTCTTTCGTTTAAGCACTTATACAGAATGTGTTTGACTTGATCGGGAATCGATCTGAACTCTGCGTCAGCCCATTCTTCTAAAACTTGAAGCTTATCTTCTGGCATCCCAATAATTATGTCTGACAGTTCTTCTAAAATTTTACTTTTAGCTTCTGAATGCCTCGCACAATAAGATTCAAGGCGGTCAGTAAACCCAGGTGTCAAAGATATCGAAAACCGTGGTTTTTCGGTTGGCACGTCAGTCTCGATCACTTTTTTTAACTTCCCCTAATCTACAACCTCATGAGAAGATTAGCATAAGTGCTGTACTGACATTACACCTAGTGCTGTACTTTTATGCTATGGTCACTAAAGATTGTGAGCTGAAATCGAACCATCTTTTGCCCTTATATGGGTGAACGTCTTATCTGCTGGGAATTGTCTGATACATCTTTGAAGAGAAAACCCCATGCTGAGAAATAAGCACTTTCCTCAAGCACCCTCCGTTTGGGCCTATATCTGGATATCTCCAGAAAAGACGAGGCAAGCCTTATGCAGTGAGGAGCGACATTGCATTTCTGTCGATGTCCCTTCCTCAAGAGATCGCATTACACCCACATTGCCGAATGTTACGAAACATGGACAATATGAAGTTTCTGTAAGCCAGCATAGAAACGGCTTGACAAAACCAGACACATTGTTGTCCTATCTATACAGGGAAACTTTAATAGCTCAAATTTGTGCCGTCTGGGGAAAGAGGATCGGCACTCGTCTGAGACAGACTACCCTAAAATCTTTAGCGGCGATCGCAGCTCACGCCCACCACGAGCCAGCGATTGCACGAACGGACGCATTGCAATTGATTGCGTGCGTAACGGTTTTCGGTATTTATAAATTAGCTTGTGATCGCCATACTTCAGTGCGTGTGATCGCAAAGTCAAAGTCGTTCAGCGAGGTTTTCACCTATGCGTAGCTTTTCTGTAGCTAAAGCGAGAGGAGAGCGATCGCCCCCTAGGTGATTGATTCTCCCGACAGGTTCATGCCCTGTCCTCACACTAAAATGGCGAACCTATCCTGTATTCCGACCAAGAAACGTCAGGATAGGCCGCCTCCTTAAACAGTTAAAGCCTGCATCCTGGCCTGCGTTTGCGGAACAGTGCAGCACCTTAGTGTTTAGTTATACATCCTATGCTAACCCTATTAAAACTTCAATGGCGGCTGTATCTATGCGCGATCGCCGTCAGCACCAGCTTAGCGATCGCCCTGCCGACGTATGAAGCAATACTTGATCGAAGCGATGGGGGATACAAATCCCAAACTTTTGTGCTTAGTGGAGAGCAACCTACTGTGCCAATACCACTGGATTGGATCTTCCCCACATCGCAAGAGGATCGCCCAGATTCTCTTCAGCGCGACTTATCTCCTGCCCCCCTACACCAGCAGGAGGTGCCTATAGACCAATAACTCCACAAATCAATTCCCGCCCAGGCGATCGTAAGCCAACCCCAATTCACTGTTGATCGCAAACTCACAAGATGCGATCAATCAATCCAAAAATTGCCTGTCTGTTTTGTTCTCCCCATTAAATTAGGAGATTGTCATGGTTTCTCACGATCTCAAAAAGTGGTTCCAGCCCCACCCCCGCCCAGCCAAAGCCACCCCTCCCCCTGCCGCGCACCAGCAGCACGATCGCCCCACCCCTGCCCCACCCCCGCTATCCGAGCGTGAACAGCAGGTTTGCGAGTTCTTCAGCCAAGGTTCCACCTTCGAGGCGATCGCCCGTGACCTAAGCTGCTCCCCAGCAGCGGCTAGAGCGTACCACCGCCGCGCCCTCAGCAAACGCCAACGAACGATCGCCCTCGCCTCACTTGAGCAAAGCGATGGCTCCACGCCGAGCGATCGCCTTGCATTAGCTAAGCCTGAGCAAGCGTTAGTAGAGCAGCCCCGCGATCGCCGTGTTTCCGTAAGGCGAGAGCGCCCCAGTCCGCTTGAGCTGCTTGTGCCATCGCTTTTTGTCACAGGTGAATCGGTGACGACTGGGCAAAAGCTCAGTACCCAGCGATCGCATTCACCTCAAATGACAACTACCGACCTACCACGTCCACGCCTCCGCAAACGCTCTAGCCGTCGCACTCGGGCGGGCTGGGGTTGGCGATCGCATGGCTGCTGCAAGCTGAGCGTTGGCTTGGCGGTGGTTGGGCTGGTGAAGGGCGATCGCTGATCCAATGCCAAGCGTCAGCTAATCAAGAGAACTGTGCTCTGAAGGATTTGGATTTATGGCTTTAGCTGTCTCAAGTTTGCAGAGAAACCGAAAGGTCTATTCGTTTGCAGGGCGATCGCCTTAGCGGTTGCCCTGCCTGTGTGTTCGTAAAATTTGAACCCTGTCGTGCCCCGCATCCCGGCAAGTTTGTAAGGCACGCCAGGGTTAGCAAAAAAACCGCTAGTCACAAAGACCAGGAGGTTCATGTGCGTATTTTATCGTTTGTACGCGATCGCCGACACGATCGCCCCCGTCGCTGCATGGCGAACGCCTTTCTCCCTTCCTGGGAGGCATTCGCCCATGATCTCTAACCGCTACCGCCTAACACCTCAGCAGCAGCAAAAGCTGAGCGCCAAAGCCAACGAGCTTCAGTCCATCAGCGATCTATCAGACAGCCATTACCTGATCGCAAACAGGTTACGAGAGCTGGCAGTGCTGTTGAGAGAGAAACGCACTCAGTTCGCTAACACTCAGTTGCGGATTCAGGCCAAAGGCTCCAGCTCTGTTTTGGTGCGCGAACTAGCGCAACAGAAAGAGCAGATTGAGGATTTGCTCCAGCTTGGCGAGGATTGGCGCAATTTGCTGGAGCTGTGTCACCAGAAGCCAGAC
>JANLSD010000315.1:0-3872 GCA_031362245.1 Acaryochloridaceae cyanobacterium OTE_25_metabat_464
TTGAAATCGCGCCTACAAGAACAAAGTCTGCCTACGCAGACTAAATATACCAAGGGTTCCAGCAATCCACGTAGGTGGATTTCGTTCTTGTAGCTGCGGTTTCAACCGCCAAGCGAAAAGTTTTGTCAGTCAACCAGGCTGAGAACATATCCCATGCAGGATAATGCGGACAGCGTGAAGTGTAAAAAGATGGCGGCAAAAGGTATAACCATTCAAGACAACAGCTACAACGGTTTTCTCCAAGAACTAAAAGAACGGATTCGCCGTGCTCAAGTTAAAGCAGCTCTATCTGTCAACCGAGAGCTGGTGCTGTTGTATTGGCAAATTGGTCGAGAGATTTTGGCGCGTCAGGCATCTGAAGGCTGGGGAACAAAAGTCATCGATCAGTTGGCCAAAGACCTTCGGGGCGAATTTCCTGAGATGAGTGGCCTTTCTTCCCGAAATCTCAAATATATGCGGGCATTTGCGGAAAACTATCCCAACCAAGCAATTGTGCAAGAGGCGCTTGCACAAATTACTTGGTATCACAACATTACGCTTGTGGAGAAAGTCAAAGACCCAGAACAGCGCCTTTGGTATGCCAAGCAAACCGTCATCAATGGCTGGAGCCGTAACGTTCTAGTACTCCAAATCGAAAGCCGTCTCTTTGAGCGCCAGGGTAGCGCGATCACAAACTTTGAGCAGTCTCTCCCCAAACCTCAGTCAGATCTAGCCCAGCAGCTTCTTAAAGATCCCTACAATTTCGAGTTTCTCACCATTAGCCAAGATGCCAAAGAACTGGAGCTAGAACGGGATCTGGTCACACATATCCGAGATTTTCTGTTGGAACTGGGCATGGGATTTTCCTTTGTCGGCAGCCAGTACCCGCTTACCGTGGATGGCAAAGACTATCGGCTCGATCTGCTGTTTTATCACCTGCAACTGCGATGCTTTGTGGTCATCGAGCTAAAAATGGGAGAATTTCAGCCAGAATTCTCAGGCAAAATGAATTTCTATGTGGCGGTCGTCGATGACCTACTGAAGAAAGACGTTGACAACCCCACGATTGGTCTTATCCTCTGTAAGTCAAAAAGTAAGACGACAGCAGAATATGCCCTGCGAAATGTCAAAACGCCGATAGGCATCTCGACCCATCGGCTTCCAAAACCCATGCAAAAAAGCTTACCCTCAGTTGAGCAACTAGAGAATGAACTACAGACGATTGAGATCAAAGTCGAATCTCATGATGGATATAGCCCGTAATCGAAAAGTGTTCACCCGCCGCTACTGGGTAAGGATTTGTAAGACTGATCTTTGGTTACAAAACGGTTTCTAAGAAAAAAGAATCACGGCGCACTAAACTTAAAGAAGACAACCCTTACGCAGATTGATCTGACAACGCGGCAATAGACGAATGATTTCCTTGTTAGAGCAACAAACTGCCATCAACGACAAACTGTCTCAGCGCTTCATCGCCTTGGATCCTAGTGGATATTTTATTATCTACATTGATTCCGAAGCCTCACTCATTTACGCCAAGCACTTCACCAATGACATCAACGAGAAAGGTCTGGCCGTTGACCCAGAAACGGGTGAGCCATTTCCCTGCGGCGTAAAAGTAGAACGCAACCCAACAGCCACCTTTACAGCCAACACGGCAAAGGAACTCTGCATTCAGATCTTTGAAACCCCCGATATTGCCTTAGTCACCAAGTTTGACCACGCTGCCTACCTAGGCCGAGAGTTTATACGCGCAGAACTGGCCTTAGCAATGGGGCAAGCCTACATTCAAGATTAGGTTGATTTTTCAGTCCCTTTAGGAGACTTGTTTTGACACATTCATCGGTGGTGCGATCACAGCCTACCTCTCCCCCAAAATCCATCAAAATTGCCGTCGTGGGCGATGTCCACGGTCAATGGGACGAGCGCGATGAGTCGGCATTGATCTCCTTGGGCGTTGATATTGCTCTATTTGTAGGGGACTTTGGCAACGAAGCCCTTGGGATTGTCGAGCAGGTTGCGGAAATGTCGATTCCCATTGCGGTGGCGCTGGGCAACCATGATGCTTGGTATAGCGCCACAGTGTGGGGTCGCCAAAAGTGTCCCTACGATCGCCGTCATGAAGACCGTGTGCAGCAGCAGCTTGAGGCGTTGGGTGCAGCCCATATTGGCTATAGCCAGCGGGATTTTCCGAAAATGCAGTTTGGCGTGGTGGGGGGCAGGCCCTTTAGCTGGGGTGGCCCAGACTGGAAACATGACGATTTTTATATTGATCGCTTTGATGTGCATTCCATGCAGGAATCCTGCGATCGCATTATTCAAGCCGCCAAACAGTCCCGCTGCGAAACCCTGATTTTTGTGAGTCACAACGGGCCGACGGGACTCGGCGATCGCCCAGAAGATCCCTGTGGCAGAGACTGGATGCCCATCGGTGGAGACTACGGCGACCCAGATTTACAGAAGGCGATCGCCACGGTCAAAACAACCGGAAAACGAGTGGCCCTCGTCACCTTTGGTCACATGCACCATGCTCTACGCCATACGCGGCAACATCTTCGTAAGCGCGTTCATATTGGCGAAGATGGGACGGTTTATCTGAATGCGGCTTGTGTGCCCCGAGTATTAGAACAGGACGGTATCAGCTATCGCAATTTTGCGCTGGTGAATTTAGTGGAAGGAGAAGTGGTTGAAATTCAGTCCGTGTGGGCGTCTTCAGAAGGGGCGATCGCCACTCAAGAATTACTCTATACTCAACACTGTCCGTCCTACACTTAGCGATTGACGGAAAACTTCATCTAGGCCCGATTCTAGATTACAAATTCGCGGCACAATAGCGAAGGAGTAACCCTTGTGAGTAGCCTTTATGTCTCGTGATGTCATTCAAACGCCTCAAGCCCCAGCCCCTGTAGGCCCTTATAACCAAGCCATCCGCGCTACTGGTGTCATGGTGTTTTGCTCGGGCCAGATTGCCCTTGACCCTGCAACTGGGCAAATTGTGGGTGATGGAGACGTGGCGAAAGAGACTGAACAGGTGATGCAAAACTTGGAAGCGGTTTTGAAAGCTGCGGGTGCTACTTGGTCAGATGTGGTCAAAACGACGGTTTTCTTAGCAGATATGAATGACTTCACCACTGTAAATAACATTTATTCCCGCTATTTTGATGAGGCGACAGCTCCGGCCCGTGCCTGTGTGCAGGTGGCTAAGTTACCAAAGAATGTGCAGGTTGAAGTGGACTGTATTGCTTTGGTGGGCTGACTTTGAAGGGATGGACATTGAAGCCTCCCCATGAATTTTTCCTGCTGAAACGCCTGGAGAACTGCTCAGATTTTCTTCATTAATGTCATTAGCCAAAAGCTATTCCATTGTTGATCTATTAATTCAAAGCTACCCTTGAAGCCATACATTTGTGCCAATGGCTCTCTTCCAGAAGCTTGTTTACAGAAGTAGAGAGGGAACGTATCTTCGGTGATTATATTTACATGAGTTGGGTCTTGAAATGCCTGTTTGGCTGGGTAGGCTGGCGTTCTATGAAAAAAAAATCCGTCAGACTTCAGTACTCTATAAATCTCGCTCATGAGTTCTACAAAGGGAAATCTGGTATTGCTATTGATGATGATCGTTCTTGGAACGTGTTCAATAAAGTCATAGGCAGTGACGAAATCAAATTCGCTATTGCCAAAGGGAATTTTTTCTGAAAAAAGATCTGATGAGATAATCTTCTCTTCTATATTTCCTCGGATATCTACTCCAAAAACTTCATCTGCTCCGAAGGTATTTCTGAGCTTTGTCCCACAGCCAAGATCTAATGAGGTCAGCTTAGCGTTTTCAGGTGATAAGAAATGTTTGGAATTCTCGCTGACAAAGGCTTCTGGGCTTTCAATGTAGGGATAAC
>JANLSD010000348.1:0-4481 GCA_031362245.1 Acaryochloridaceae cyanobacterium OTE_25_metabat_464
CGATGCCCAAGTCAATGAGCTAGAGCGCCAAACGGAAGATTTTTGGCGCGAGGTGGATCAAGCTCAAGCGACCATTCTACAAACCAAGCAGCGATTGGCCCAGATTGACCAAGAACTAGACACCATTAGCGAACAACTGCGTCAAAGTCCACGGGAGGATATTCGCCAGTTGCAGCAACGCTTGGATGCGGTGGATCAAAAGGTGGAGGGCTTAACCCTAGAAAAGGGTCAATGCCAAGAAAAACAAGCGCGGCGAGAGGCTGATGTAAAGCAGTTTGCGAAGCAAATTAAGGATCGTAAGCTCAATCAAGGTAAACAGCGATTAGCTCAGCGACGGATCGATGCGGCTCAGGATGCGATCGACAGACTGAAGCAGCTCAAAGCCAATCAGGATGTTGTGTTCCGCGAACAGCTGGAGGAACAAATTGCCAAACTCTACGCCGAAATTTCGTTTAAGCCCTATGTGCCGCGCCTGAGCGATAAATACGAATTAAGCCTTGTAGAAGACATGGAGGGACAAGACTCCATTGTGGGCGCATCTACGGGCGAGAATCAGATTCTGAGCTTGGCATTTATTGGCAGCATCATTGAGCGGGTGCGGGAGTGGAGTCAGGCGGGGCTGGTGATGGGGCCGGATAGTAGCACGTTCCCCATCGTGATGGATTCGCCCTTTGGCAGCTTGGACGAGATTTATCGGCGGCAGGTGGCTAAGTTGTTGCCTGCGTTAGCAGATCAAGTGATTGTGATGGCCACCCAAACCCAATGGCGCGGCGAGGTGGAAGAGGAGATGCTGTCTCGGATTGGGAAGGTGTATGTGCTGACCTATAACTCGCCTAAACCGGATTTGGAAACGGATGAGATTGACTGTTTTGGGCAGCGTTATCCTTTAGTTAGGCAAAGTCCAAATGAGTTTGAGTACACCGAGATTTTAGAGGTGAGTCGGAATGGTTAGTGCCCTTGGTTGTCACAAAACTTTATACCTCTAGCATGAAGACCGATACAATTTTTTACGCGCTATTTCAGTCGGCTCCAGGGATTTTCTTTGAGCTGATGGGTCAGTCACCTGACTTGGCTCAGGACTATGATTTTCGGTCGGTTGAGGTCAAGCAGACGGCTTTTCGGCTCGATGGTGTGATGCTGCCGGAACGGTTGGATGGCACGGTTTTTTTTGGCGAGGTGCAGTTCCAATCCGATGAGGAGCTTTACCATCGCTTTTTTGCCGAGTTGTTTTTGTATCTGAAGCAATTTCCTGAAACACATGATTGGAAAGGATTATTGATTTATCCCCGTCGGAGTTTGCAGCCTAAGTCATCACGGTTGTTTAAGGAGTTGCTGGCTGGGGATCGAGTACATCAAGTCTTTTTAGATGAGTTGGAGACGGTAGACCGTTTGCCCTTGGGATTGGGGTTAGTTAAGCTGGTGGTGGAGCCAGAGAAATCTGCACCGGAGAAAGCGCGAAGGTTGCTTGAACGCGCTAGAACTGAGGAGGATGTGGGCCTTTCAAGACAGGCAATTATTGAATTTGTGGAGACTATTATTGTTTATAAGTTCACTCATTTGAGCCGAAAGGAGATTGAAGAGATGTTAGGGCTAAGCGAGTTGAAAAATACGCGGGTTTATCAAGAGGCTGTGCAGGAGGGACGGCAGGAGGGGCGACAAGAGGGACGACAAGAGGGGCGACAGGAAAGCCAACGCGAACTTGTTGCCACGATTTTAAGTAGCAGGTTTGGCAATTTAGATCAGGGCTTGCTGAAGGTGGTTGAGTGTTTGGCAGATAAGCCTTCTTCTGAGTTTATGGCTTCGTTGTTGACGGATTCTCGTGAGGTTTTGATTGAAAAGTTTGGTCGTTGATCATCCTGATTGTGGGCTAAGGATGTGACTTGATCCTGAAAAAGGCAAGAAATCATGGTGCTTTAGTTCAAAATTCTCAATTTTTAGTGAAAGGAGAATATTTTTGTCGGGTATTCTAGATTTTTAGGAGCTGATCGCGTTTTGACAATGTTTAGGTTTTTGCTGGGTCGTTATGGAGCAAGGGGTTGGCATGGCGGACGCTAGGGTTAAGATTGCGAAGGACAAGGCTGAGTTGGTGAAGGCGCTAAAGGATGGGAGCGATATGAATGGGCCTTTTCAGACTTATGCAGATGTGATCGCGTTTGCAGCCATTTTGGGATTTCATCAAGGGAAACGGCTTCCATTTGGGGAAATTTCAATAAAAGATCCGGATCAGGTTCCACAAGATCAATTCAAAAACAAACAAATTATTGATTTGATTGCACTAAATGAAACTCGCGATCCTAAGATTTTACTAGACAATGAAACTTGCGATCGGCAACGCATAGAAATTTTTCAAGAGTATGCTAATGGTGGATTTGAGTTTCTAAGTCAGAAATTCATAGGATCAGTAGATTACTTAGATCAAATTTTATTGCTATTGAATACTGAGAAATGCAATTCGTAAATCAAGAAACTCAAAGTGTAGATTTTATTAAATTTTGCAATGACGTCTGAAGAAAAATATAATATTGCGAGCCATATAAATTATGAGCTACTAATATATTACAGCAATAAATTTCAAAAACTTAGAGTAGATAGGTCACATGGCATAGCTCCTCATAAGCCAATCTTGCTATTATCGGTAATTCAACTTATAGATTCTAATAATCTACAAGAAAATAGAATTTATTTAGAAAAAGAATTGACCGAGAGATTTCAAGAAAATTGGCACTATTTAGGTTCAGAAAAACATCGCTCAGACACATTTCGTCCTTTTTTTTATCTTCGAGGCGATGGGTTCTGGCATCATATACCTAATCCAGGTTTTAGAAAGGTTGTTACATCGAAAATTAAATTATCAAACTTCATTGAAGTCAAACAAGCTATTAAGTATGCTTATATAGATGATGCATTATTTGAACTACTAAGAAATTCTGTTTCAAGAGATAGCCTTACTAAAATATTAGTAGCAAGATGGTTCAAGCATAGACAAGATCAATATGAAAGTCTCATGAAAGATTTTAGGTCGAGGGTGAAGCCTGGTTGACTGACAAAACTTTCGCTTGGCGATTGAAATCGCGCCTACAAGAACAAAGTCTGCCTACGCAGACTAAATATATCAGGGGTTCTAGCAATCCGCGCAGGCGGATTTCGTTCTTGTAGCTGCGGTTTCAACCGCCAAGCGAAAAGTTTTGTCAGTCAACCAGGCCACTATGTCAGACAAATTCACAAGCTGCGAGTCAATAAAGTTGGTGGTCAAGCTCCTTATCAACCTCTTTTGCTTTTATCTCTTATTGAATTGGTGGAGCAGGATATTGTCATAGATAATTACTTCGCGATTTCTCCCGAACTCATCTCAATTTTTATAAAGTATCGAGATCGCTTGAGTAATGGCTACTATCAGGCAGATTTGGCACAGCCTTTTTATCATATGAGTAAAAAAGATGACGCATTTTGGCATTTAGAACCTAAGCCAGGGCATGAAGAAGTCTTGCGATCTGGAGGCAGGCTTAATACGCTTAAGAAGCTGAAAGATAATGTTCTGTATGGCTATTTCGATCTTGAACTCTTTGAAATTCTTCAAAATAGAATTTATCGCACAACATTGATTAGCACAATAATCGATCAGTGGTTTCCAGGTGAATTTGAAAAAGTCAAAGAGCTTTTGCAAATTCACTCGTTTGAACAACTCCGCTTAAGGCTTAAAGATAGTGGAGGAGCAATTTATTCTGTTGAGGACGTGAAGGACGAACTTGTCAATGAGGTTCGTGATGCAGCCTTCCGTAAAAATCTTCTTATTCTCTACGATCAACGTTGTACATTCTGCAAGCTAAGGATCGTGAGTATGTTTGGTGAAAACATTATTGATGGCGCACACATCAAGCCATTTTCAAAATTTAGAGATAATCACTATACTAACGGCTTAGCACTTTGTAAGAATCATCACTGGGCTTTTGATCGTGGTTGGTTTGGGGTTGACCAAGAGTATAAAGTTATTGTGCCTCATGATCGCTTTGCTGAAGAACCACCAGAAGCAAGTATATCAATGCATCATTTTCATGGCAAACGTATTTCTCTCCCCATTCAAAAAGATGCCTATCCAAGTCAGGAAGCTTTAAGGTGGCATAGGGAAGCTTGGAAAATTGCCTAAATCTCTCTTTCCGCAAATTAGATGATTCCCTACCACGTATCTACCGTGAAGCCACAGGCCAAATCTTCCGCGACCCTCGCCTCGGAGCCGAACAAAGCTTACTAGGCGGTGACGAATGGAGCGTCCTCGAAGACATTTGCGACAGCGACCCCATGCATCTAGAACTCATGGCAAAACTGCTCGATACCGAGCGCCAATACGCCGTCATGGGCCGACGCGCAGGCATCTACGAAACCCTTGCAAAATGCTTTGAAACCAGTTCCCGCACCAAAGAAGATGCAATCCAGCAAGCCCATCAAAAGCGCGACCTTAAAAATGCCCTTGAGGATGGGGATAT
>JANLSD010000043.1:0-2569 GCA_031362245.1 Acaryochloridaceae cyanobacterium OTE_25_metabat_464
CTGGAGGTGAAATCCGATACATGCCGTCTCATATGCAAGGGTTTTGACCATTTTCTCCCTTTTCTCTTGCACTTTTCAACCCCTTTTTCGCTCAGATGCACTGAAACTCTTATCTTCTATGCTTTTTCAGCAAGCCCTAGATAGCGGATGCCCCATGCTGGATTGCGCGATCGCAGTGACCCGTCAAAGTCCTCATTGCTCGGTGCAGTCGGTACACCGTTTTGCAGATAAGGCCCATACAAATACAGAATGCCTCCCGTGGGTAACAGCGCCTCGGCTCCTGCCATTAACCCTAGGGTGGCAGACCAAGGCGAAATATGAATCATGTTGATGTTGATGATGGCGCACAGAGAAACACCTTCTGAGGTTAGAGGTGCGATCGCTGCTTTAACGGTGTTGAGCCAATGGGGATGGCGCATGTCTAGGGCGATCGCAGGCAACAATCGTTCTGCGGGCTGATGGTGTTGCCAAGCTTCAATGCTATCCAAGGCTTCAGGCATTGCATCGCTTGGGAGCCAGTAACGCGGAAAAAGCTGCGGGGCTAGAAACACAGCATGCTCTCCTGTCCCGCTGGCAATCTCCAGCACAATGCCTTGTTGTGGTAAGACTTGTTGGAGCACCGCAAGAATCGGCTCACGATTGCGTTGGGTCGCAGGGGCAAATTGTCGAAGGTCAGATTGAGTCATAGATTTAATGTAATCGCTATGCGTCGAGATACAATCTTTTACCAAATATTTCAGCAGTTACCCACTTTATTGTTTGAGTTGATTGCTGAACCGCCTGAAACAGCGGATCGATATACTTTTGATGCGATTGAGGTAAAAGAAACGAGTTTTCGGATGGATGGGGTGTTCATGCCGCCTAGTCCAGCAGGAATTGTTTATTTTTGTGAGGTTCAATTCCAAACCGATGAGTTGCTTTACGAGCGGATGAATGCGGAAATTGGAGTTTTTGTTTATCGCAATCGTGCTCAATTTTCTGATTGGGCTGCGGTAGCGATTTATCCAAGCCGAAAGGTAGAACAATCGCGATTAGAAACCGTGCGGGAGCTACTGGAAGGCGGACGAATTACACGAATTTATTTGGATGAGTTGGGAAAGATTGAGACATTGCCAACGGGATTGGGGTTGATGGTGTTGACGACGTTGGAGGGAGATTATGCTACTCAGCAGGCAAGGAACCTCATTGAACGGGCTGCAAGAGATCAGGATATAATTAACCTGATTGGGACAATAATCGTCTATAAATTTTGCAATTTAAGCAGAGACGAGGTAAATCAGATGTTAGGCATTGAGTTGCAAGAAACGCGAGTTTACCAAGAAGCTAGGGCTGAAGGCAAGGCTGAAGGTAAGGCTGAAGGTAAGGCTGAATTGGTTCTACGATTATTAAATCGTCGGGTGGGTTCTATTCCTGATCCATTATTAACTCAAATCCAGCAGTTGACTGTGCCGCAGTGGGAAGATTTGAGCGAGGCTTTGCTTGAATTTACGGGTTTGGCGGATTTAGAGGGTTGGTTGCGTCAGGTGCAAAGTTAATCGGCTGAGATTTATGGAGGGGATGGTTTTGTGAGAGGTGCAGGCTTGGAAGCATTTTGCCAAGTCAAAACCTGCTGCTGGGCGGTGCCGTAGGCTGGAGCAGAAGCGGGGATTTGCTGGGCGATCGTAATGGCGCTGTCCAAATCATAATTGGCCCTACTGTTTGCCAACTCCAGCATTTGATCTCCCCATGTCGCAATAGACTGCTGCGCCTCACCGTATAAACCAGACTGGGTGGGGATTTGATTGGCGGTTTCAATCGCAGAGGCTAATGCTGTGGGGGTACCTTTTTGGGCCATCCGCTGGGCCTCATTGAGTAACGTTTTAGTGTTTTGATCAGGAGAACCAAGCGTTCTAGATGTATCAAAGGTTGTCTTACTAGAAGAGCCTTGGCTCAGTTGATTTTGCCAATCTTTGATCCGGATTTGGGCTTCATCGTATAAAGGTGTGCCCGAACCTATTTGCTGTGCCGTGCGAATCGCAGCCTGAAGCGACGCAGGATCTCCCCTAAAGGACAGCGTATCCGCACGATCTAGGATCGGCTGATCTTGCTGAGTGCTGAGCGCCGTCGCCCACTCCGAAATGAACTGCTGGGCAGGTTTCCATTGAGAACTGTCAGACGGTATCTGACGCGCTTGCTCAAGGGCGATGGCAACCGATTGAGGTGAACCCCCTGCCACCTTGGCTCGTGCTTCCTCAAGGAGATGAACATAGGAAATATCAGCGCTCCACTTTTGGATATAGTCCTGAGCTTTTCCATAAAGCGGGCGATCTGGATTCATTTTTTTGAGTTCGAGGATGGCCTTTTCATACCCTTCTACGCTGCCTGTCCAACTATCAGACATCGCGTTGGCAATGTTAGTCCAATCCTGAACTTCGGGCCAAAAGCTAACGTCATGGGGGATTTGCTCAAGGGCATTGAGCGCCGTCGTAATGTCTTCTCGGCCTAGGGCAACTTCTGCAATGTTGACCAAGGCTTTAGAAATTTTGGTAACAGTCTCTTTAACGGATTTCTTAAAAATAGTGCCCTCGGA
>JANLSD010000408.1:0-1939 GCA_031362245.1 Acaryochloridaceae cyanobacterium OTE_25_metabat_464
CCCAGATTAAACCCTCGAAACCAGCGATCCGAAAACTCTGAATTCCGTTCTCGATACCAGCGATAGGCAACCTCAATTTGAGCTTCAGCAATTGGAGTGATTTCAACTTAAAATGTCATACTTCTGCTGCATTTCCTGGATAAAATCTCCTATGGGTCGAGTTTGTCCAGCGTCAAGTTCCTCAAAACCCTGCTGGATGCCTGCAATAGTCTCTAACTGGTCAATCAGTTGGCGTAGCTTGTTGGCATCAACACCACCAGGTTCAAGAAACGTGACGAGCACTTGAGTGCGATCGCCCATCTCTTGCGGCAATTCATCAAGTTGAATCTGACCATTTTGGTAAAAGCCTTCGATGGTTCTCATCATGAGTTAATAGGGAGAGGGCTTGTTTAAGTTTACCGCTCCTTCACAGTCATTGGCGATAGATTGGAGTGAGCGAGCTTTGGAGGGCGATCCGCTAATCTCCGCTAATCTCCGCTAATCTCTACTAAATTTTCACCTGTACGCAAAATTTCCAGCGCATCCAATAGCGTTTCACTCAAAATTTCTTTCAGTCGTGCATTTGAAGTATTGCCACAAGTTAACCAAATAATCTGCGGCGGCGCTCCAAACCGATCCACCAGATCTACAAAATCACTATCCTTCGTTATAAAAATGATGCCCTGAGCCTCTGCGGCCTCAAAGATTTCTGGATCTTCAGCATCTCTCAATCCAACATCCCGCAAAGCCAACGCCGGAATTTTAAATGTGTCGGCAATCCAAATGGCGATCTCAGGGGACAAATGAGCATCCACCCAAATCATTACGCAACCAACACAGGGTGATCGAGCTTGCGCGATGCATAAAACAGAGCCGCCTTCAGGTCATCCGCTTGTAAGTCCGGCATTTCCTCTAAAATTTCTTCCGCAGTTAATCCAGCAGCAAACAGGTCTAATACATCTGAAACACGAATTCTCATGCCCCGAATGCATGGACGACCACCACACTGCTTGGGATTGACCGTAATTCTCTCCAACAACTTTGACATAGAGATCAGCGCTTACTTTTTTCAAAAGCTTGTTTAAGTTTACCGCTCCTTCACACTCATCGGCGATTTTTTAGCATGGGAAGGCATTAGACGGCGATCTACTCTACGACAGCACTGATCTAAATCTTGCCCTCACGAGAAAAACAGACGGATGGATCTGGTTCTCCGCCCAAAGTCGATACGTTTTTCGTATTCCTGCTCTTGCCCAAAATCTTTTGATTAGTGCAAAAATAAAGACATGAGTAACGCAGAACAAAATCTCCTTGACTGGCACCGCCGCTTTGCAGCAATGGAGCTTCGGATTGCAAAAGTCGAGAGTAGGCTTGAGAACGTTGATCGCATTGTCGAGCCTGATGGCTGGATTGGCGAAGCATTCAACGTACTGGAGCTTCACGTCGATCAGCGCCTTGATGCCATCGACGGTAAGCTAGATACCATCATGCGCCACATTACAGGCATCAATTAAGAGTCTGCATAATCGTCGCAAACAATTATTCTGTAACTTAACGTTCATCAAGCCTAACTGGATTCAACCCCTCAAGCCCTTTGCCAAAATACTTAATCATGGGGCATAGCGGAGAAAGCTTTGCATGAGCGGGTTTTGGAGGGCGATTCGCTACGATAACTGCGATCGCAGAAAACTATACTCATGATCAAATCGTGGAATCACAATTCAATTGGCTCAGTGCATTTACAATATCAGGACTATCAAAATCCTTAAAGGGATGTGGATAGTTTGCAGCAATTCTCATTATGAAAAATATTGCCGATATACCTTGCATTACCCCAGCCCTCCCCTTGTCTTGGCGTAGCCTGTCCGAAGGACATAGGAGAGGGAGCCAGAGTTGGATTAAATAGACTCTTCTTCCCCCCTTTATAAGGGGGGACTGAGGGGGGTGATGCAAGGTGTAC
>JANLSD010000015.1:0-8178 GCA_031362245.1 Acaryochloridaceae cyanobacterium OTE_25_metabat_464
AGCGATTTAATCCCCACTCCGCCGCAAACCCTTGCCGCAAATTGGGACTACATTAGCCACCCCTTTTATCAGCGTGGTCCTGGAGACTTAGGCTTAGGTTGGCTGTTAATCGCTAGCCTAAGGCGAGTGTTAATCGGATTCTCCTTAGGTGCCCTGGTGGCGATTCCTATCGGCTTTTGGATTGGGATGTCCCAAATGGCGATGCGTGCCTTTAATCCGCTCATTCAGATTTTTAAGCCTGTTTCACCTTTGGCTTGGTTGCCCATCGCCTTGGCACTCTTTAACCTTGCTGAACCCTCTGCCATTTTTGTGATTTTTATTACTTCTTTGTGGCCTACCATTCTCAATACGGCTCTAGGGGTTTCTAGCGTCCCTCAAGACTATTTAGACGTAGGACGGGTGCTAGAGATGTCTCGCTGGCGGCGAGTTACAAAAATTATTTGGCCTGCAAGCTTACCCTATGTCTTTACTGGTTTACGCATTAGTTTAGGCATTGCTTGGCTGGTGATTGTGGCGGTCGAAATGCTCACGGGTGGCGTTGGCATTGGTTTTTGGGTGTGGGATGAATGGAGTCGTCTCAACTTAAGTTCTGTCTTTCTGGCTGTGTTCGTAATTGGATTGACAGGTTTGGTGCTAGATTTTGGTGTGGGTAAATTACAGGAATTCGTCACCCACAGACCCGTAGCGTCAAAATAGTGAATAGGGTGCAGCGGAAGGCAGCGCAAGACCGTATGTCCTTGGGTGGATGGGATATTGGATGAATCATTCTTTAACTCGACGTGCTTTTTTAGGGGGGCTAGGACTGACCGCTGCGGGTTTGGCAGTGCCCTCCTGTGCTGTCAATACCAGTCGTAACCCTACCAATCTGACGCAAACGGCGTTGCAAATTAAGCCCATTGTCGATTCCAAAACGCTAGAAAAACCTAACTTGACTGTCGGCTATGTCCCTGTCAATGATTGTGCGCCCTTTGCGATCGCCTGGGAAAAAGGGTTGTTTCGCAAATACGGACTCAACGTTACCTTGAGTCGAGAAGCAAGCTGGGCTTCCTCAAGAGACGGCATTATCTTTGGCAGATTGGATGCCTCACCCGTCGTTTCTGGCGCAATTACTAATGCTCGGATTGGCGCTGAAGGCGCTCGTCATGCCCCCCTGTGTGCCGCAATGACCATTCACCGTCACGGTAATGCTATGACGATGAACCGAGCCATGTGGGATTCTGGACTACGACCACTACACGAATATAAGGGTGACTTGGATGCCTTTGGTCGAGACTTTCGCCGCTATTTCGACAAAATACCCCCAGAGCAGCGGGTATGGGCGGTGGTGCTGAGTTCTTCGATTTATGAGTATTTTGTGCGCTATCTTTCCGCTGCTGTAGGAGTAGATCCGTTCAAGGAATTTCGCATTGTCATTATTCCGCCGCCTCAGATGGTCGTCAATATGCGGATTGGTGCGATGCAGGCATACATGGTGGCTGAACCCTGGAACACTAGAGCAATCGCTGGAAACGAGGGCGTTGGGTTTACCGTTGCTCAAGGCCGAGAAATCTGGGAGGGACACCCTGACCGCTTGTTAGGCGTGATGGAATCTTTTATTGAGGATTATCCTAAAACCTATCGTTCTCTTGTTAAAGCCATGATAGAAGCCTGCCAGTATTGCAGTAAGCCAGAAAATCGGGAAGAAGTTGCCAAAATTATTGCAGGACGTTCCTTTACGGGCGCAAAGCCTAAAGGCTGTAAGCTACCTGCCATGATTGACGATACAAACCTCGATACTTTGCCAGCCTGCGCCACTGCCTTTACAGGCCCTGGCATTATGGGTCGTTATGAATACGGCGGATTTGACGGCAAGTCTCGGCGGATCGACTCTATTGACACCACCCTCTTTTTTGATCTGCCTGCTAACCTCCCTCATCCATCAGGCGACCACTCTACCTTTTTATGGCAATCTGAGAGCCTGTGGCTGATGACTCAAGCCACCCGCTGGGGACAAATTAAGGAATTTCCGGTTAATGCAGAAGCGTTAGCTCGTAAAGCATGGCGAACCGATCTTTACCGAGAGATTGCCGCTGAAATGGGCATTGAATGCCCCCAGGAAGATGCAAAAATTGAGCCTGCTGAGGCGTTTGTAGATAAGAAAGCCTTTGATCCAAGCGATCCGGTGGGGTATCTTAATAGCTTTGAGATTCGTGCTCAAGCTCCCACTCGGTTTTATCAATCCGCTTGATGTTTTATGTATGATGCCGTGAAGCATTGGGAGTGTCATAATGTCTCAACTTTTTTCTTCTCCCCTCCCTCCCATCGAACGATCAATGGATCAAGATTTTTTAATCATTGAACAGCTTACGAAATCTTATCCCGCTGCTCAAGGGAACAGAACCATCATCTTAGACAACATCAACCTCACGGTTGGCGAACGGGAGTACATCTCTGTGATTGGTCATTCGGGCTGCGGTAAATCCACGCTGCTCAAAATTGTGGCAGGTCTAGAACTCGCTTCCTCAGGTTCGGTACGATTGGATGGTCGAGAGGTTAAGAAACCAGGCGCGGAACGCATGATGGTGTTCCAGAACTATTCCTTACTACCTTGGCTGTCGGTCAGAGAAAACATTCGCTTAGCTGTGGATGAGGTGCTTAAAAAAGCACCCACCGCCGAAAAGCACAAGATTGTAGAAGATCATTTAGCAATGGTGAATCTAACCGCCGCTGCTGAAAAATACCCTGATGAAATTTCTGGTGGCATGAAGCAGCGGGTCGGGATTGCGCGGGCGCTGGCAATTCGACCCAAGATGCTATTAATGGATGAACCCTTTGGCGCACTGGATGCGCTAACCCGTGGAAAGCTTCAGCAGCAGGTACTCCGCATTTGGGAAAGTCAGCCCCAAGCCGTCATGATGATTACCCATGATGTCGATGAAGCGCTTTATATGTCTGATCGCATTGTAATGATGACCAATGGTCCCCATGCCAAAATTGGCGAAATTCTAACGGTGCCCTTTGCCCGTCCACGCGATCGCGCGACTTTACGAGAATCGCCGGAATACTACGAGCTACGCAACCATATCCTTAACTTTTTGGATCGGTACTTTAACTAAATGGGTGACTGTAATTAGGTGAATTGGCAAAAGCCTACTGCTGACTTTAGGGTTATGAATTTAACGTGAGTTCAACGCCAAAAAATAGCTTGGGGTAGAACATCTAGCCCTCTGTCGTTAAGAGTCCAAAATTGCAGCGTTGGCAAACTGCGGCTAGGTTGGATCTCACGTTTAACCCACCCTGGTTTTGAGGAACAACATGATCTAAGGTTAAAAACCGAGGGGTGCAACCGCAGTAGGCACAGGTTCCGCCAAATCGCTGTTTAATTTCTGCTTTGAGGTTATGTTTTTGAGATTTTGAAGCGTGGATTCTATCCAATCGTCGGTCTATTTTTTGAAGGCGTGATTGACGATACATTCCTGTCTCTATCGTTTTCTTGTGCAAAGCTACTCGGCTCCATAACTTCGAGTACAAGCTTAGCCTCTGTGTATGATCGTTACAGAAGTAGTCTGAGGCTCTGTTTTAGCAGAGAGGGGCGATCGCCCCAACGTAGAAAAGAGATCGATTTACAGGCGAGAATTGCCAGAGCAAGAATTGATGAGTAAAGGGGATCGCCCATCGAGAAGTGTCATTGGAAAACCGTAGCATAGGAGCAAACTGATGACTCGCCCCCCACTTCCCCAACCGCAGCTAGCGCCAACTGGCCTTACGTTTGAGCAATATGAAGCCTATACGCTTGAAAAGCTAGAGCTGTGGGATGGCTTCTATAACTATGGTGGACAAGACCTAAAAGGCTTTCATCTGGCTGTATTGACCAACATGGGCTTACTAGCCGCCGTCCATGAAGTCCCCCTTCGCTTATGGCTAGCGGCAATCCAAGCAGAAGCCTTACAAAACCCTAAACTTAACCCTGAAAGCGAGACAGGTGCAGCCATGCTCAATCGCCTAAACCGAGGCTTAGAGGACTTGAGTGCAGTTGCCGAGTTTTTAGCGGAGTAGGGTTAAGAGTGCGATCGCTAACACATCTGCTAAGTGCTAGAAATCACAGACTAATTATCTCTCAAAGCGTAATCTAAGAATTGTTGAAGATAAATTTTAGATATTTTCAAAAGTTGCAATTCATTTAATAGAAGTAATTTTTGATTTGAAATTTAAGATGTATTTCTAAGTAGTGCTTATGTTTACCTTGCAAATTGAGTATCGGGTGTGCGACTTTGATGCTTGGAAAAATCTTGTAAAACTATAACCCTGTTCAGGCGGAGAAATATGTCCGTCGCTATCGCTTTTTTTGATCGCTTGACAATCCAAACTACGTCATAGTTGACCTAGATTTTGAGCGTTCAAGCGATGCTAACACGTTTGTTGAGGCGATGCAGGAACTGTGGGAACGGGTTTGAAGGAAAACTCATTGATAGCCTCCAAGTTCTCGTTGTAGAGGCTCTAGAAAATAAAGAGTCTCAGGTGAAGCAAGCTGTATAGGGCTTGAATATATACTCACTTTGCTGTTAACCATTAACTTTTCACGCTGATTTATTCTGTTAATTTATGTTTTCAAAGGAGGATTTATGATTCATCACATTTCTGTAGCCGCTCAAAACCCTCAACATGTCGCTCAAGTTCTGGCAGAGGTTTTGAAGGGGCAGTTTGTTCCGTTTCCGCCCGTGTACGGTAGCTATATGGTTGTTGCTATGGATGAACACGGTACAGCCATTGAGGTACTGCCGATAGGAACTGAAATTTTACCCGGTTCTGGCTCAGGGGACTGCTATTTTGAACAAAATTCAAAGCCTTCGTCCTATACTGCGACCCATGCTGCTGTTTCAGTGCCTCGGAGTCAACCAGAAATCGAAGCCATTGGACAACGTGAGGGTTGGCGGGTGGTACGCTGCGATCGCGAAGGATTCTTCGATCTGATGGAGTTCTGGGTAGAAAATACGCTCATGTTGGAACTTCTAACGCCAGAGATGACCGCCCGATACTTGGCCTTTACGCAGCAGCCCGATGTTCTAAAATACTTTATAGCAGAACCTGTGAGAGCGATCGCCTAATTGTGTCAGGCTAAGTCTGGGGAGCGAGGTAAATGTCAACTCAAGAGATTGAAAACCTGGAAGCTGAGCTAGCTCAGGCGATGCTTGGGAATGACATTGCCATGCTTGATCGCCTTTTGTCCGACGATCTTGTTTTTTCTGGCCCAGACGGAGTGATTGTCAATAAAGCTCAGGACTTAGCCTTACATCAATCGGGCGATATCATTTTTACAACCTATAAAATCGGTGAATTGATCGTCCAATCCTACGATTCGATGTCAATTGCTCACGTAAAAGTAAAATTAGTGGGCAACTTCAAAGGCGAAGGTTTTGCAGGCGATTTCCGGTACCTGCGAATTTATCTGAAGCAGGATAAGCAGTGGAAAATTATCGGTGGACAAGTCACCGAGATTACGGGTTGAGGTCAGTTTGATTCTAGATAATTATTCTGACATATTAATCAATCATTTATAAAATTAGTAGAGCAATAAATATTGGGCTAAATTGTTGCCTTAGGAGGAATTATGCCATCGGGAATGATGATTGAAGGGAAATGGATACCTAACTGGGATCTATCAGATTCTAGAGGTCAGTTTAAGGAGAAACCAACAACGTTTCGCAATCGCGTGACTGCCGACGGTTCAAGTGGATTTAAGGCAGAATCAGGGCGCTATCACCTTTACGTATCCTTAGGTTGTCCGTGGGCGCATCGCACCTTAATTATGCGAGAAATGAAAGAGTTGAATGATGTCATCTCACTCTCGATTGTGGCTCAGGATATGGGTGAAGAGGGCTGGATGTTTTCAGAAGAACCTGGCGCGATTCCTGATTTCGTAAATCATGCTCAGTATCTGAAAGAAATCTATTTAAAAGCCGATCCAAAATATACAGGACGAGTTACGGTTCCAGTATTGTGGGATAAACAAACTCAAGCTATTGTCAATAACGAATCTCGCGAGATTATGCGGATGTTTGATGTAGAGTTTGCCAAATTTGGGACATGGAATATAGATTTATACCTACCCGACCTACAGCAGAAGATTGACGAAACAATCGACACCCTTTATTTGACCATAAATAGAGGTGTTTATAGCGCTGGTTTTGCAACCTCACAGGCAGCCTACGAAGAAGCGGTAATTGAACTCTTTGAGAGTTTAGATCGGTGGGAAAATATTCTGAGTCAGCAGCGTTATGTATGCGGTGATTGCCTCACCGAAGCTGATATTTGTATGTTTGTAACGTTGTATCGTTTCGATCCGGTATATTACGGTCATTTTAAGTGTAATTTTCGACGAATTATTGACTATCCCAATCTTTGGAATTATCTCAAGGATCTTTATCAGCGTCCTGAATTTAAGGCCACATGCAATCTAGATTTTGTCAAGAATGGCTATTACAAAAGCATGACTGAGATTAATCCCAATCAAATTGTGCCAAAAGGCCCAATAATTGATTTTGATGAGCGGCATGATCGCGATCGCTTTGGTATTTAGTCCACACACATCCACCAATACTCCGGACACTTTTGGGAACGTAGCTGTAATGCTTATGGCTTATACTCTTGCTGGATTAGGCCATTTTATTCAAGTTAGCCTTTTGCAGACTTGAATAAAATGGTGCCAGAGAATATAAATCATTGCCACACGGTGATTCTAAGCACTAAAAACTGTCCAGAGTATTGATCCAGTTGACTATGTAGATTGCACAATTTCTTAAATCAATTGAAAGAAATTCACATTTGAGGTTATATTTTTGAGATCGTGAAGCGTGGATTCTATCCAGTCTTTAGTCTATTTCTTGAAGGCGTAATTGACGATTCATTTCAGGTTTCAATCCGTTTCCTCAAACAGCCAAAGCCAGTTGCACCTGCTTCAACTTCCGCTCCCCCTCAGGCAACGGCTCAGGCCGATCGCAGACCGCCCCACAATGCTTCTGATAGGTGCATCTCTTGCAGTGTTCTCCTGTGCTTGGCTCCCACGCGCTATCGTTGCGCAGCCGTAAAGCCAAACCGGAGATAAGCGCTTGCACCTGCGCTTGATGAGCTTCACTCACCTCAAAGCTAAGGCTTTCCCCCGCTCGAAGGAAGATCAGCGTTAACCGCTTGAGGGATTGGTGATAGACCTGTTGGAGTGCCAGATAGTAAAGCCCAAGCTGCACATCAACAGAATCCGGCGTAGTCGCATTCTTGGTTGTCTTGTAATCAATCAGCTCCAGATCGCCACCTACATTATCGAGTCGGTCATACCGACCATTGAGGGCAAACTCGATACTCTCTCTCAAACTGCACTGTCACCTTAATCTTGCTCTCAATTCCAAGCGGTCTTGGCATCACATCCAACGGTGCAACAAATTTCTTGTAGTAGCCCTTTAGAATGGCCTTTCCATCTTGAATTTGACTTTCTGATAGCTTTGCTACGCATAGACTCCAGCATTTCTCAAACCATTCTTCCTCTGGCTTATGATCGTTGTAATCAAAATCTCGATAGGCGATCGCCAGCGCCTGATGCAGTGCATTGCCTAGATCCGGCGAACCGAATGCCCCAGGTGCGCTAATCCCCCGCTCGTAGCGAAAGCTATAGGCTTGGGGACATTGCTTGTAGGTGACGAGTTTTGTGGCGGATAGGGAGTAAGTCATCGGAGTTACCGGAAAGACTTTGCTATATCTTACCCCTTCGAGATAGAACCCATGATTTTGAGAGCTTTTAGGATGCTTTGGGTAGTATCATAAAATTCAATTATCTTCAACAGCAATTCACAATATGCCCGAAAGCGATCGCAATTTCACCGATTCCCTCATTGCTCTCAAATCCCAGTACGAACAAGCGTTAACCGAAGCCAATACGAAAGCCAGCCACCTCCGAGAACAGCTTTCGCATGTCAACGCCCTGCTGCTGAATCAGCTATTGCAGGGCAATGGAGTGGTGCCTCAACTGACTCAGAGTGCAGCAGAGGTTCCGGTCATTGAGGCGATCTCCCTAGCTTCCGCTCCATCCCTAGCTGCATCCCCCGCTGCTGAAGCGCCCGCAAGCGATCGCCCCAAGCCTAAAGCCACCCCTCGTAAACCTAAAGCCGTAGCAGAGCCAACCCCAGAACCAACCCCAGCATCAGGCAAACG
>JANLSD010000053.1:0-9606 GCA_031362245.1 Acaryochloridaceae cyanobacterium OTE_25_metabat_464
AACTGCTGACGAATCGGCGGCACAAGATAATCATGAATCAGTTGATAACTGGCCTCTGGTGTTGCTGGAAGCTCAAAGGCCAACCCCGCCCCAATTGGCACAGACAACACATAATCAAGATCGCCTTGTATGGCCTGCTCCCGTTCTTCTATAGAAAGCACTGGCGTCAGTAAATTCACCTCCCGCACCAACTCCGTCTTAGTCTTAACAGGCCGCTTCTCCGGCTCCTCCGTCAGCGCAAACAACACCCGCTGCGCCAACTCCTCATTCTCCTGTCCGCAATCGCGTACCACCTCCGTCAACCATCGCTCTACCAAAGCCTGCTTCGGCCTTTCCCCCAACGCCTCATAAGCCGCCGACGTCAAAACCTTCTCCTCCCCCTGAACCATCTGTGCACCCACCACCTGTAACTCAATGGGCCGCACCTCCCCCCACTCCGCCGCCAGATCCGCTACCCATCGGTCAATCAACCCCTCCTCCAACCGATAGGGCGACTTCTCCGTCAACTCCCGAATCACCGCCTTCGCCCGCTCCTGGGAAAAATTCCCCAGGTAGTAGCGCACATTCTTATTCAGGATGTCATTATTGATCAGCGTTAGGTTGGCAAGGCGATCGCATTCCAGCAAATAATGAACATAATCCTCCCGTAAGGATAGAAACACCCACACATAGGGCACATTCAAGGTTTCGCGCAAAAAATCATAGAATTGTCGTCGTCCTGGCACATCAGGATGTTTGAAAAAGAACTCCTCAAATTGGTCGAAGATTAAAACCGTGATGAGATTGTGGCGATCGTTTGCGTGGAGGTGGGCGAGGAGGTCGGGAAGCATTACGGCTTTGCGCTCGCCCCCTAAATCCCCCAATTCTGGGGGACTTTGAGGATCAGAACCCCCCAGAATTGGGGGGCTGGGGGGCGAATGCAGAGATGAATGAGATTTCTCAAGCTGCCTTATAGAGAAAGTAGCTTGTAATTTTTGCACTAGTTCCATCTGCCAATCTTCATACTGCTCAATCACCACAGGCACCACCGATCGCGACTGATGAATCACCTTCCGCAACGCAGGCACCAATCCCGCCTGAATCAACGAACTTTTGCCCACCCCCGACGGCCCATGCACCACCGTCAACCGACAATCATTCCGCTTTACCCGCTCCACCAGCGCATCAATATCCGACTGTCGTCCCGAAGCCGCAATCTCCTCCGTCGCCGCCTCCCCCAGCGCCCCCACCCGACGCTGCGGACGCAGCCGCCCCGCCCCCATAAACGCCCGGAACCCGTATTGCGTCTCCACCGCCGCGCGATCGCACTTCACCGCAAACGCCTGTCGGTAATCCTTCGCGGCAGTATAAGCCCCATGCAACGCCCGCAAAACCCGAATATGCAAATCCGGGTCAACTTCCGGCAACACTATAGCCTTCGCTTGCTCCAGAGGGGTGATCGCCTCTTTCGCTCGATCTAGGCCAAGTAGTGATCGACCCAACCCCAACAGATATAGACCTGTGCGATCGCGATCATCTGTTTGTAATGCTCGTTCAGCCTCCCATCGCGCCGTAGCAAAATCCTGTCGTGTCAGTGCCACCTCCGCCCGTAATCCACAAGCAAACCCAGGCAGCACATCCAAATGATCTGCAAACGTAGCCACAGCCCCCCAGCGCTCCGAACCTCCAGCCGAAGACCCATCCAAAAGTCCCCCAGAATTGGGGGATTTAGGGGGCGAGTGCAACATCTCCGCCACCCCTCCCTCCGTCAAAGCCAAACCCAACAACACCCCACCCAAAGCCAACCCAACATTCGGATGCCTCCCCGCATCCTCCGCCCAAGCCCCCTGCAAATATTCCTTCGCCCGATCGCAGCAGTCCAAAAACTCCGCCCGATTCAGCTTCCCGTGTCGCTCCCACCACAACCCCAACCGATACCGCACCGCCGCCGCCAAATCCCCCGTCTCCACCAGCACCAGACATCGCTCCAACGCCTCCCGCGCCTTCTCATCGCTACCCGCCTCCATCCCAAAAGCCAACAACACTCGCGCCTCTAGTTCCGGCGAGAGCGTAACCCCGCTCCGCTGACACTCTTGCCAAGCCCCCATTAATTCCGGTGCAACCCCAGGCTTGCCATCCGGCAAAAATGCCCACTCCAACACATCTGCCGTCTCGCGCTCCAGAATTCCCTGCAACGCTGTCCGATCCAGCGCAAATACAAACGGTGGTGCAGCCCAGCTTGCCAAATCCGGCGATCGCCGTCTTAGCTTCCCTTCCACCTCATCCGTTACCCACACCACCACCGGAAACGCCAATCGCTTACGGAATTCTTCCCTGGCGTTATTGGCGATCGCCAAAATATCATTCAAATCAGGGGAACTTTCCAACCCCGTCACACAAGCCGCCTGAGTTCCCTCCGGTGCATCCTCCAAAACATCCACTAAGTTGACCACACCTAAGGCCGGAGTCGCATTCCAGACAAAAAGCCCAGAGTTCAGGTGCGATCGCAGTTCTGCCATGAGGCGATCGCGTATCTCCAGAGAATTACATCGCGCCAACAATAGGGCAAACTCGCCTTCTGAGAGGGCGATCGCCCGCAACAATCGAATTAATATGGCCTCACGCTCAGTACTCATCTTCCCTGCAATGTATTTACGGGATCTTTTGCAACTCATCTTCAGATTGAAGCATTACGACCAATTTTAGGGGCAGAATCCAATTTTGAAAGCGTTCAGTCGAGTTTTGGTAAGAATCTTCAAGCACTCAACTCTTAATAACCTATTCTTATGTCACTAATCCGCCCCTACCCATAAATTGCACAACGTGAGGCATTGGCTTTGCGATAAAGTCAAAGAGCAATCCCTATGATGGTCTAGGAAAATTTCGTGACAGTTCGAGTTCGCATTGCGCCCAGCCCCACAGGCAACCTCCACATTGGTACCGCCCGCACAGCCGTCTTCAACTGGCTGTTTGCTCGCCACAACCAAGGTCAGTTTATTCTGCGCGTTGAAGACACTGACCTAGAGCGATCGCGCCCCGAATACACCCAAAACATCGTGGCTGGACTCACCTGGCTGGGACTCACCTGGGATGAAGGCCCGTTCTTCCAGTCTGAGCGGATGGACTTGTACCGACAGGCCGTGCAAACCTTGCTAGATAAAGGCTTGGCCTACCACTGCTACACCACCCCCGCCGAACTAGAAGCAATGCGGGCCGCCCAAGAAGCCAACAACGAAGCCCCCCGCTACGACAATCGCCACCGTAACCTCACCGCCGAGCAAAAAGCCGCCTTTGAAGCCGAAGGCCGCAAACCCGTTATCCGGTTCAGAATTGAAGATGATCGCGTGATTTCCTGGAAAGACTTGGTACGAGGCCAAGTCACATGGCAAGGCAAAGACCTCGGTGGCGATATGGTGATCGCCCGTGCCGCCTCCAGCACCGAAATGGGGCAGCCCCTCTACAACATGGTGGTGGTGGTAGATGACATTGATATGAAGATCACTCAAGTCATTCGTGGGGAGGACCACATTGGCAATACCCCCAAGCAAATTTTGCTCTACGAAGCACTGGGCGCAACCAGTCCAGAGTTTAGCCACACACCCCTTATCCTCAGCCCAGCCGGAAAGAAACTGTCCAAGCGAGATGGCGTCACCTCCATTTCTGAGTTCCAAGAAATGGGCTTTGTTGCCCCAGCATTGGTCAACTACATGACCCTCCTCGGCTGGTCGCCCACTGACCCCGCCAAGGAACTCTTTACCTTAGCCGAAGCCGCTGAAGACTTTGAAATGCAGCGCGTCACCAAAGCAGGCGCTAAATTTGACTGGGACAAGCTGGACTGGATTAATAGTCAATATCTCCACACCATGCCCATCCCCGAACTAACCGATCACCTCATCGGCGTGTGGAAAAAAGCAGGCTATGACACAGAAGCAGTGACTCGGCCTTGGTTAGAGCAGCTAACCACACTCCTCGCACCCAGCCTCACCCGTCTTAATAATGCCGCCGAACAAGCCCAGGTCTTTTTTACCCAAGACTTAACCCTTGGCGAAGAAGCACTTGCCCAGCTTCAGCAAGCCAACGTGCCAGAAGTGCTGACCTTTATTGCGGCACAGCTTAAAGAAACCAGCGACTTTACCGCAGATGCCGCGAAGGAATTGATTAATCAGGCTGTAAAGGCACAAGGTGTGAAGAAAGGGTTGGTGATGCGAAGCCTTCGAGCGACCTTAACAGGCGAAGTTCACGGGCCTGATCTGATTGAAACCTGGTCGCTCCTCCAGCAAAGGGGTTGGGATCGGTCACGGTTGGAGAGAGGATAGGTGATCGCCTAATCCCCACAACCCGTAGGGGCGCACCTACGGGTGTGCCCTTCCCGTATATACGCAATAGACAAGCAACGAAAACGATAGGATAAAGCCAGCCGCACAACGATTTGAAGCAAAAATAACAAATCAGTTGATCTGTTCCTGAGAATTAAGTTAAATTTAGTTAAGAAACTTTACTTAACATTTTTGTTTAGGGTATTGGAGCGATTCAGTCAATTCACTTAAATCCCGTGTCAGCTTTGAGGTCAATGCCTCCAAGCTGGCTAAAGCAAGTTTAGACTTCTCACCTATTACATCTGTCCAAGCTCTAGAAGCGTCATCATTAAAGAGGTTCAGCGCACATATGAAGAAATTTTCCTGGAAAACGGCACTGCTTTGGACGCTGCCAGTCCTCATCGTAGGTTTCTTTATTTGGCAAGGCTTCTTTGCATCCGTGCCCGCTACCGAAGTTTCTGTGCGCAACGCAGCAAACTCTCGCATGACCTACGGACGGTTTCTAGAGTATTTGGATGCAGGCCGCATCAACAAAGTTGATTTATTTGATGGAGGCCGCACCGCCATTATCGAAACCAACTCTGACAAAGATATTTCTGGATTGGATCGCATTCAACGGGCGCGGGTTGACCTCCCTGGCACAACGCCTCAGTTCATCACCAAGATGCGGGACTTGGGCATTGATTTGGATGTGCATCCCATCAAAAATAATGGTGCAATCCTAGGGTTACTTGGCAATCTACTCTTCCCTGTGGTGTTAATCTCGGGTCTATTTTTCTTATTTCGTCGCTCCAACAACGTCCCTGGTGGGCCTGGACAAGCCATGAGCTTTGGCAAGTCCAAGGCACGCTTCCAAATGGATGCAAAAACAGGCGTCAAATTTGATGACGTAGCTGGCATTGAAGAAGCCAAAGAAGAACTTCAAGAAGTTGTCACCTTCCTCAAAAAGCCCGAACGCTTTACCGCTGTGGGTGCAAAGATTCCCAAGGGTGTGTTGCTGGTAGGCCCTCCTGGGACAGGTAAAACGCTGTTGGCTAAGGCGATCGCCGGAGAGGCAGGCGTCCCATTCTTCAGCATCTCTGGATCTGAGTTTGTCGAAATGTTTGTGGGTGTCGGCGCATCCCGTGTGCGTGACTTGTTCAAGAAAGCCAAAGAAAACGCACCCTGCATCATCTTTATTGATGAAATTGACGCCGTGGGTCGTCAACGGGGCGCAGGCATCGGCGGTGGGAACGATGAGCGGGAGCAAACCCTCAACCAGCTCCTGACCGAAATGGACGGATTTGAAGGCAACTCCGGCATCATTATTGTGGCAGCTACCAACCGCGCTGACGTACTTGATAGCGCACTGCTTCGTCCAGGCCGTTTTGACCGTCAAATCATGGTGGATACACCAGATATCAAGGGTCGCCTTGCTGTACTTGAAGTCCACGCCCGTGACAAGAAGCTGGGAGACGATATTTCATTGGAGGCGATCGCCCGTCGTACCCCTGGCTTTAGCGGCGCAGACCTCGCCAACTTGCTCAACGAAGCGGCCATCTTGACCGCCCGTCGTCGCAAAGACGCCATGACCATGCTAGAAGTTGACGCTGCTGTAGACCGCGTGATTGCGGGGATGGAAGGCACACCCTTAACCGATGGGAAAGCCAAGCGGCTGATTGCGTATCACGAAGTCGGTCACGCCATTGTGGCAACGCTTGTAAAAAACCACGATCCACTTCAGAAAGTCACCCTAGTGCCCCGAGGTCAGGCTCAGGGTCTAACTTGGTTCACCCCAGCCGAAGATCAAGGACTGGTCTCACGCTCTCAAATCAAGGCTCGGATGGTGGGTGCTTTGGGTGGTCGTGCTGCCGAGTATGTTGTCTTTGGAGACTCAGAAGTGACCACTGGTGCGGGCAATGACCTTCAGCAGGTGACGGGCATGGCGCGTCAGATGGTGACTCGCTTTGGGATGTCTGACCTTGGCCCACTTTCCCTTGAAAGTCAATCTGGGGAAGTATTTTTAGGTCGTGACTGGATGAGCCGCTCTGAGTATTCTGAAGAAATTGCCTCACGGATTGATGCCCAGGTACGCGAGCTGATTCAGCATGCCTACGAAGACGCCATCCGCATCATGCGCGAAAACCGCACGGTCATCGATCGCCTAGTGGACTTGCTGATTGAGAAGGAAACCATTGATGGTGAAGAGTTCCGCCAAATTGTGGCAGAATACACCGTTGTTCCTGACAAAGAGATCTTTGTACCGCAGCTATAGGTTGAGTTCTTTCTAGTTTTTCGATCAAAAGCGGGGGTTGAATGAATCAACCCCCGCTTTTGTTTGGATTGAGTTCACGATTCTTAGCTACGGTGTACACACAAGTTTTTAAAAATGCCAAAGGGCGTTACACTGGCCCCCCAATTCTGGGGGGAAATAACCCGAGATCTTGAATTTCTCCCCCCTTTCTTATGGCCCTGTGGCCTTGAATTGGGGGGCTAATGCAGGGTTTTAATGTTTTTCGTACTTGTGTGTACACGGTAGCGATTCTTAGAGGGCAGATTGCAAATCCTTGAGGGCCGATTGGGCTTCGCGACGCAGGCTCGTAGACTTGCGAAACATTTCTTTGCCTGAGGCTAAATAGCTATCTTCATAGCTTTGGGTAAACCAGTTAAATTCGGTGAGACCATCTTCGAGGTGGTTGAGGCAGTAATAAAGGTGAGCGGCGACGCCTGCAACGCTGGCAGGGTTTGGCATAGAGCGAAACACGGTTTGTGCTTTGCTAACGACGGTCTGAGCCTCTTCGAGGTACCGCATAAAGCCATCCATCAGTTCATCATCGTAGGGGTCGGCGGAGAGAGCGGTGATTTCTGGCCCCAGGCGTTTGACCATTTTAGTCAACTCTCGGGTGATGGGCGTATACACCTGCCGAATCCACAGATTGAGCTGAGAATCTGCATCCCGACGGGATTGGCGGGCTTTACGATAGATATCTTGGGTTTCTTGGGTACGCTGATGACGATGAACGGCAGATTCTGGCCCTGCAACGCCAACGGCCCTACCGTAGAAGTGGATGTCATCGTAAGCCTGACGGCGGAGGGGATCTTTCAGCAGTTCGTAGGCGGCGTTGACTCGTGTAATCTTGTCATGATGTGCTAGTTCGTGCTGGCTGTCGGGGTGGAACTGTTTGGCCAGTTTCCGATAGGCCAGCTTGATTTGGGCAAGGGTTGCTTTTGGCCCAATGTCCAGTGTTTTATAGGGGTCAAACTCCGTCATTTCGCCATTGTCCTGAACTTTTTAATGCTGGGCCTTAGAGACAACTTCAAATCGATGTCAACTTAATTATGAACCCATCGAATCCATTGAACCCACCTGTCTCTCTACTAGGCCGTGCCCAACAGGGCGACCTGGAGGCGATCGCCACCCTCCTCCAAGATCTCTGTGAACCCTATGGCATTACGGTTAAGGTTGCCCTCAATCAGGCTTGCTTACAGGTCTTACTGGAAGGGAATGCGGCCCCCCATCCTAACTTGCCCACCCAAGCCGTTGTGGACTGGGTACAGCAGCTTAATCTAAAGCGAATCAACACCATCAAAGTGTATGGCAAAGCCGCAGACGCAGTGCTGCCCACTTGGGATGCAGAGTATCCAGCGTCTACGAGTCCCTTTAGTGCATCAAGTCCTGGGAGAACTCCCTCTGTGCGCCCATCTTCTGGGGATTTTTGGCAAACCCTTCGGACATTCCGGTTCTCATCGGTGTTTCCTTACCAAGAGGTGTTTCAGTCTGGGCTTTACCGCAGCGCGACGGTGCAGGGGCTGCTGTTTTTTGGCCTATTTCCCGTGGTGCTGGGTTATGTGGCAGAAGACACGGAGTTTTCTCAAATTGCTTGGCTGTTGGGAATTTACTACGCCTCTTTTTGGGGCGTGTTTTTGTTTAATCTGATTCAGCCCTTAGGGTTTTCTTGGCGCAAGACGCTGACCTGTATTTTGTTTACCACCTTTGTGGGCATCCCCATGCTGCTGTTTGTGCAGCGGGTTCCCCCCTTCAATCTTTTGTATGCCGCCATTGGTTGGGGGCTAATTCCGAGGCTTTTTGGATTCATTCTCGGGGTCGGCCTTCTAGAAGAAACCTGCAAGGCGTTGAGTCTCTATTTCTTTTTACTCCGTCCGCGTCGCTTGGATAACCCTCTAACAGCAGCCTTCTATGGCGCGATGTCTGGCTTAGGATTTGCCGTTGCGGAAGGCGTGATCTACTCCGTAAACTATGCTTCAACCCTGTCACAAGGAAGAATCCCCGTAGAATCCTTTGTGCTGGTCAGTACGATTCGCTTTATTTCGTTGCCCCTGTTCCATGCGGTGTTAGCGGGGATTGTGGGCTACTTCATGGGGTTAGCCGCCATCAACCCCTCCCGCCAGATGCCCATTATTTGTATTGGCATTGCGATCGCCGCAACCCTCCACGGGCTTTACGACACCTTTTCTGGAAATACCCTTGGTTTTGGAATTTTAGCGTTTACAATTTTGCTGTTTGTGGTCTATTTGCGCCGCAGTCAGCAGATGATGACAGATATGCAGGAAGCGGAACAGCAATACAGAACTCAACCGTGATAATGCAGACCATTGAGGGAGCAGTAAATTCGCTATGAACCCACAGGATCCAACCCATCACCCCCCTGATCCCAGTGACTGGTCATGGAAATTTTGGCCTGCGGTGCCCCTCTATCCCTACGGTCGGCGGCGCACGCTCCGCAAGGAAGTGGTGAAGGATACGATCTGGACTTTTGACCAGATCCAGGGCATTTTGTACGTGGTCACACCCATCCGCATGACGGTGGTGAAGCTGGCAGCAGGTGGCTTGCTGGTCTACGCGCCCGTAGCACCCACGCCAGAATGTCTGCGGCTGATGCAGGATTTAGTGAATGCCCACGGCACGGTGAGATACATTATTTTGCCCACGGTCTCTGGGATTGAGCACAAAGTATTTGTAGGGCCATTTGCACGGCGGTTTTCCAAAGCCCAGGTGTTTGTTGCGCCCAGTCAGTGGAGCTTTCCCCTCAATTTGCCCTTAAGCTGGCTGGGGTTGCCCCTTGGCCGAACACAGATCCTGAAACCTGACGGCAAAGTTCCCTTTACAGATGAATTCGACTACGCCATCCTAGGCCCTATTCATCTGGGTCTAGGGCCATTTGAGGAGGTAGCACTGTTTCATCGCGCCTCCCAAACCCTCCTCTTAACCGATACCCTCGTGTCTGTGCCAGAACACCCACCAGAGATTGTGGCGCTTGAACCCTATCCGCTGCTGTTCCATGCCAAGGATAACGGGGCTGACATTCTTGAA
>JANLSD010000038.1:0-6570 GCA_031362245.1 Acaryochloridaceae cyanobacterium OTE_25_metabat_464
CTGCCAACCAGTAGCGCAGCAGCAAGTTATGCATAGATGACGGATGCACCACACCCATCCGGTGCTGACGCTCTGGGGAATCTAGCAGCATCTTTTTAAAGTCAGCTAGGGTGCGAACGCCTTCGTCGTAGAATCGCTTAGCCAGGGTAATCGCGTTGCCGTTGCGGGTCATGGTCAAGGATGTGACCACAGGGAGGGGCTTCGTATCATGAGCACCCAAGGTTAACCAAAGTGGCATCCCCGAAGGCATTTGCGCGGCATCTAGAAATCCCCCCGTCATGCCGTCAATAATGCCGCGCCAGCTTGTTTCGCGCACTAAGTTGATCTCATCAAGCCCATGTTTGGCAAAAAATCCTTTTTCTTTGGCAACCGCTAGGGGCGCACAGGCCGTTAAAGGAACGTAGCCTAACTCAAGATTGACTTTTTCGAGTCCATGACGGGCAATTACCGATGTTTTCCGCGCCCTCAACTGTTTAATCCGCTTTTGCTGGTTAAGGAAGTAGATGATTTCGCTACGAAGACTGTAGTAGCTAGGATGCTCTACCACTTCCATCCGCTTACGAGGGCGAGGAATATCCACCTCTAAAATCTGACCAATCTTAGATCCTGGCCCGTTGGTGAGCATCACAATCCGATCCGAAAGGAGCACGGCTTCATCTACGTCGTGCGTCACCATTACAGCAGTGACTTTGTTTTCTTCGCAGATTTGCATGAGCTGCTCTTGCAAGTTACCCCGTGTTAGCGCATCCAAAGCGCCAAAGGGTTCGTCGAGGAGCAGCACCTTGGGTTTGAGGGCTAGGGCACGGGCGATCGCAACTCGCTGTTTTTGCCCGCCAGACAGCATCGTGATCGATTTATGGGCGTGGGGCCGTAACCCAACCATATCAATGTGCTGTTCCAGAATGGTCTTGCGCTCACCCTTGGGTAAACCCGCCATCACTTCATCAATGGCGAGGGCGATGTTTTGTCGCACTGTCAGCCAAGGCAAGAGGGAGTAGTTTTGGAATACCACCATGCGATCGGGGCCAGGGCGCGTGATGCGTTGACCTTCTAGGGTGACGATGCCCTCCGTGGGCAGGTCTAGCCCTGCGATCATATTCAGGAGTGTGGATTTTCCGCAGCCGGAGTGTCCAATCAGGGACACAAATTCACCTTGTTTAATTTCTAAATTAATGCCTGTGAGCGCAACATATTCTTCGCCCCCACCAAGGGGAAATACTTTGTCGATATTGTCAACGGAAACGAATGACATGACTAAGCCTCTGATTAAATGAGGGGTTGACGGGAGGGGTTTGGGCTTCGGCTTCGCTCAGCCCACCCACATATCGGAATTAAAGAATGAGCGGAACCACGACCAAAATTGAGGGTTGAGCGAAGCCGAAACCCGCTTACGAAGATCTACCGAGGTTCTTCAGGCACAATCAGGTGCTGGATATAAGACATCCCCTTATCCAACAACAAACCCACCGCGCCGATGTACACCAGACCCAAAATCACTTCCCCGGTATAGTTACTTTGGTAGGAATTCCAGATAAAGAATCCAATTCCAACCCCAGGCATCACAATCTCAGCCGCAATAATTGCCAACCAAGCCAACCCAATCGCAATCCGCAGTCCCGTAAAAATATAAGGCAGTGCAGAAGGAAGCAAAATCTTGAGCAAGTACTTCTTGCGTGACAGTTGCAACACCTTAGCGACGTTGTTGTAATCTTTCGGAATTTGACGAACGCCGACAGCAGTATTGATTAAAATGGGCCAAACCGATGTCACAAAAATAACAAAGAGCGCAGCAGGCTCATTTTTCTGGAGTGCAGCCAATGCAATTGGAACCCATGCCAAGGGTGGAACTGTTCGTAAAAACTGAAATAACGGGTCTAGCATCTTAGATGCGATAGGCGTTGTCCCAATCAAAATACCTGTACTAATGCCAACCACTGCTGCAAAAAAGTAGCCGACTGCCACCCGTTGCAGACTAGCCCAGGTTTGCCAAAACAGTCCCTTGTCTGTTGGGCCTAAATCGAAAAACGGATACAGAAGCAAAATTCGGGTGCGTGGTTCGTTGACGATGTCAAGCGGCCCAGGGAGTTTGACGAGTCCCGAACTTGAAAAAAGTTGCCAAATCAACAGAAATCCGACAATCCCTAAAAGGGGCGGAATAATTTCTTTGGAATATTTCTTCCAAAATGCTTGCAGAGAACCCGATGATTGCTTACGCGGAAGGGTGCTGACAGCCATAATTCTAACTCTCTACTGAATGAATATTTTTTTGTGAGAATACTTTGCAGATGAAGTAAAATCTGTCTTCGGTCAAATCCAGAATGCAAGTCCGCGTAGGCGGACATCGTTCCTGTAGCCGCGATTTCAATCGCTAGGCTCTCGAAATATTGCTAACTAAACCCGCTTAATCGCCAAACTACTGAGATAAGCCTTCGGATTCTCAGGATCAAACTTGATACCATCAAAGAACGTTTCAACCCCGCGAGATGTACTCTTTGGAATATCCGCATCCGGCACCCCCAACTCCTTCGCCGCCGCTCTCCAGATATCCTCTCGGTTCACCGCATTCACAATTCGCTTGGCATCGTCTAACGTCTTAGCAGGCAAGAAGCCCCAGCGAACGCTCTCGGTCAGGAACCATAGATCGTGACTCTTATAGGGATAGGACACACTGCCCAGATCGTCCTTCCAGTACAAAGGCCCCATTTTGAAGTCATTTACAACGGGCTGACCGTCGCCCACATCGTATTTGCCTTCAAAAGGTGGCTTCAGAACAGCGGCAGGGACATTAAAGTATTCCCGATCAGACAGAATCGTGACCAATTCCTCGCGGTTTTCGGGCTTGTCACACCATTGCTGCGCTTCCATCACGGCCTTTAAAATCGCCTTTGTGGCCTTAGGGTTTTTATCCACCCAATCTGCCCGCATGGCCAAATACTCTTCGGGATGACACTTCCAGAGTTGGGCGGTCAACGTGCCAATAAAGCCAATCTTGTCTTGGATAATGCGGAACGGCCAAGGATCGCCAGTACTAAACGCATCCATCGTTCCGGTTTTCATATTGGCAACCGTCTGCGCGGCAGGAACCGTCAGCAAGCTGATTTCTTTATCTGGATCGATGCCGTTGGCGGCCAACCAATACCGAAGCCAGAACTCTTGATTCGCTTTGGGAAATGTATTGGCAGCTTTGAAGGGCGTATTGGCAGCTTTCATCCCTTTGATATAGTCAACACCCACCTTACTGATTTTGGTGTGCAGACCCTTGCCTAAGTGCTTATTGGCGATCGCAATCCCATTCCCCTGGGTCACAAGCTGCGCCAATACATACATGGGGATTTTCTGGTTCCCCTTGGTAATCAACCCCTCACTGATGAGGTGAGGCATGGGCATTTGCCACTGTCCGCCATCAATCCCACCTCCGGCTGAGCCAATTTCCACATTGTCTCGGGCAGAACCCCAGCTAGCCTGCTTGGAGATATTCACTTCCGTCATGCCGTGTTTGGCAAACAAGCCTTTCTTTTGGGCAACAATCAGCGGCGCAGATTCAATGATGGGGAGATACCCTAGCTTCACCTTCGTCGTTTCGGGCGCTTCTCCAGCGGCAGCAACAGGGCTAGCAGGTGCTACCGCTGGAGAAGCTTCCCCAGAATTGCTTGCAGACGGTGGATTCCCCAAGCACCCATGTAACAGAAAGGATCCAGCAGAGGCAGCGCCTGCGGTGAGGATAAATTTACGGCGGGACAATTGGCTCATAGGATCTCCTGAAGTCAAAAGGGTTTTTATAAGGCAAATATTCTGGCAATCACTCAGCAGGGCTGATGAGGCGGAGGTTTAAAGGGGCTAAATATTAACCGTCAGAGCTGACGGAAGCACCCTTCCGCAAAACAAAGGACAGAATCAAAAATCCGAAGTAGCTGGCAATCACGCTGGGCAGAACGAGTTCAAACATGGGGTGCTCCTAAATCAAGACAGGGTTGAATGAGGCTTAAGGGTTCAATCCCGATGGGCTTATCTATTGATGTTGTTAAAACAAAATTGGATAAACATTGATATCAAAAATTCATCTCAGGGCAGAAATCGACGCTATTGGTGAGCAGAGATCATCTTTACCAAGACGTTTTGAATGGTTAGGCTTGAAACCTTGAATCGATAATACCCTTGAATTGAAATAGATAAAAGCACGAGTTTCTTATTTATTTAATAGATTTTATCTATTTTACTTCTAGACCCCTTCTGGCTGTAGCGAAAGTCTTCAATTCCAAAGCACTCCACCGAATATTAGCGATCCCATATCTCAGAGGCATGGCTTCCTCAAGTTTTCTCGACCAGGCGCTTCATCGATTACACCACGGGGATCGCAGACTCTTGCACCCTTGAACTCTCGCTCAAGCCATAGATAAAGCCTATGCAAACTAAAGTTATTAATTTTAATATCTATGTTGCTTTTTTGAGTTATTCTTCCTAGGCTTAAGTCAAGTCCTCACTCAAAAATCTTTTCGCAGGGCTTAAATCACACCCAAAGCGGATTGCTTCTAAGATAGAGGAATCCCGAAGCAAGAGACTAAAGAAATAGATTTAATCTATGAACTACGGAGGATGATATGGTTTTACTCCAAGAACGATCGCAGGCTCCCACCAGCCGAATCACGCTACAGACCCTAGAGATTGCCACCGATACCACCGTCATTCGATCTCTGGATTGGGATCGCGATCGCTTTGATATTGAATTTGAACTTGAGAACGGCACCACCTACAACTCGTTTATTCTGAGGGGCGACAAAACCGCGCTCATTGATACCTCCCATCAAAAATTTCGCACCCTATACATGGATGCATTAACGGGAGCCATCGACCTTTCCACCCTGGACTATCTGATTGTTAGCCACACCGAACCAGACCACAGCGGCTTGGTGGCAGACGTGTTGGAATTAGCCCCTCAAGTAACAGTTGTGGGCGCAAAGGTCGCGATTCAGTTTTTAGAGAATATGGTGCATCGACCGTTTCAATCGCAGGTGGTGAAACAGGGCGATCGCCTGGACTTAGGCCAAGGTCACGAACTGGAATTCATCTCCGCACCCAACCTGCATTGGCCCGACACCATCTTTACCTACGACACCAAAACCCAAACGCTGTTTACCTGTGATGCCTTTGGAATGCACTACTGCGACGACCATGTCTTTGATGAAGTGCCGCAAATCCTAGAAGCGGATTTCAAAACCTACTACGACTGTTTAATGGGGCCAAACGCTCGGTCAGTATTAGCCGCCATTAAACGCATGGAACCACTGACCATTGAAACGATCGCCACCGGACATGGCCCCCTCCTCAAGCATCACCGCGAGACTTGGGTAAACTGCTACCGCGAATGGAGCGCCGCTCAGGCCAGCTCAGAACCCATCGTCTCGGTGTTCTATTGCGAGAACTATGGCTACAGCCATCATTTAGCGCAGCAAATTAGCCTAGGCATCGCCAAAACGGGCGTTGAAGTCGAACTGATTGATCTCAGCGAACTCGATCAGCAAGATGTGCGCGATTTGGTGAATACAGCCGCAGGAATTGTGATTGGGATGCCCTCCCAAGAAGATACCACCGCACAAACCAACCTCAGTACCATTTTGGCGGCAGCCCACGGAAAACAGGCGATCGGATTCTTTGAGTCCGGCGGCGACCACGATGAACCTCTGTATCCCCTCCGCAATAAATTCCGCGAAGTAGGCGTAACGGAGTTATTTCCACCCATTTTGCTAAAGGAACCGCCAACGGTTGCCCTCGATCAACTCTGCGAAGAAGCCGGAACGGATTTAGGGCAGTGGCTGACTCGCGATCGCACGGTCAAACACATAAAGTCATTGGATACGGATTTAGATCGGGCTTTAGGTCGTCTCAGCGGCGGACTCTATATCATCACTTCCCGTAAAGGTGCCCCTAAAAATGAGATTGCCAGTGCGATGTTGGCCTCTTGGGTCACGCAGGCCAGTCTGAGTCCGCTGGGTGTGGCGATCGCCGTTGCCAAGGATCGGGCGATCGAAGCGCTGCTGCACTGTGGTGATCGGTTTGTCCTGAATGTGTTGGAGGAAGACAATTACCAGCCGCTCATGCGACATTTTCTGAAACGCTTTCCACCAGGGGGCGATCGATTTGCTGGAGTGAAGACCTACGATGCCAGCAATGGCTCGCCGATTTTGGCCGATGCGTTGGCCTATATGGAATGCGAAGTCACCAGCCGGATGGACTGCGGCGATCACTGGGTGATTTATAGCTCGGTACAGGCAGGACGGGTCGCAAAGGCCCAAGGGATGACTGCCGTGCACCATCGCAAGGTGGGCAACCATTATTAGATTTCTTTCATAGATTTAGCCCTCACCCCCAACCCCAAACCCTCTCCCAGGGCCGCTACGGTGTACACACAAGTTTTAAATAACTGATGAGTTTAAGCTTGAGCACCTTGCACTTCCCCACCCCAACCCACCCCAAAAAAAAGGGTGGGGGGCACTGAAAAATATTAACCCCCAAAAAATGGGGGGTTTTTGGGGGGGAATAAAGGTGTTTTTGTTAAATACCAAAATTTTGTTA
>JANLSD010000040.1:0-11780 GCA_031362245.1 Acaryochloridaceae cyanobacterium OTE_25_metabat_464
GGGCGGTGGCGGGTGCAAACAGCATTACCCCATTGCCCACTTCTGCCTTATGACCCGATAACGCACAGGCACTGCCGGAGACAAAGTCTGCAATGCGCTGGGCCTGGACGGGAGCCAGTTCTGCGAGGTTAAATAGCACAATTTCGCCATCTTTAAGAGCCTCAATGGCTTCTCGTGTCTCTTCAAAGGTTTGAGGAGATAGAAATGCAATCTTGTAGTTGGAGTTGGAAGTTAAGGGCAGCAGATTTCTCATAGGAGTCTCTCGTAATCTCGATTGGGTCAAGTTATGACGGCAATAAATTAAGTCGGGTGAATACTTTGTCAAAATCTTAAGTTAAACCCTGCCAGGATGCAAAGATTTAACTATCTAGTTAGTTTTGATGAGCCGCTTTATCCGGTTTTCTAACGAAAATAGAATGCAGCACCTAGCTCAGGTTGAGCACTCAAAGCCTTTGCTAGAAAGGGTAGATTCTCTAAATACACAAAAGGAAAGGGCTGTGTGAACGCAAAAAAAATTATGTTGGGTTTGGTAAAGGGTTTAATGATCGTCTTTCTGACGATTTCTTTGGCCTCACCCGCTTGGGCGGAGGCTCTGACGGCTTCTGTGAAGCCTGAGGCACTCTTTGAGGTGCATTGTGCAGGGTGTCACCTCAATGGCGGCAATATTATTCGTCGGGGGAAAAACCTGAAGATCAAGGCTCTGGCACAAAATAAGGTGGATTCGGTGGAGGCGATCGCCGCTCTCATCACCAATGGCAAAAATAATATGTCGGCGTATCGCGACAAGCTCAGCACATCGGAAATTGACGCCCTTGCAGATTATGTCTTGGTACAGGCTCAGCAAGGTTGGCCTAAGGCGTAGATGTGGGCAAGGGCGCACATGATAAGGAAAAGGGCGCACACTTAGGTGCGCCCTTACGGCAATTTTTGTTAGATTGACTAAGCTAAATGCCGTTTTGATGACGCATTATCTCGTTATGTGAGAGGACGAAATCTTGCTTACCCTTGGAGTGAACATTGACCATATTGCTACTATCCGCCAGGCGCGTCGGACGGTAGAGCCTGATCCCGTTGCGGCGGCTGTACTAGCGGAATTGGCTGGCGCTGATGGGATCACCTGCCACCTGCGTGAAGATCGTCGCCATATCCAAGACCGAGATGTTCAGCTTTTGCGTCAGACAGTGCGGACTCGTCTGAACCTAGAAATGGCTGCAACATCAGAAATGGTGGATATTGCCCTTGCCATTAAGCCAGACTATGTGACCTTGGTGCCAGAGCGCCGAGAAGAGGTTACAACCGAAGGGGGATTGGATGTGGCGGCTCAGTTAGCGTCCTATACCGCCGTGGTGAAGCAGCTTCAGGCAGCGAATATTCCCGTGAGTTTGTTTATTGATGCAGATGCGGTGCAGCTTGAGGCTGCGGCCCATACCTCCGCTCGGTTTATTGAGCTGCACACAGGCAGCTATGGTGAGGCCAAAACTGAGTCGGCTCAACGGAAGGAGCTAGAGGTTTTGAGCGAGGGTTGCAGAAAGGCGATCGCCCTAGGCTTGCGCGTCAATGCAGGGCATGGGTTGACTTACTGGAATGTGCGTCCCGTCGCCCTTATTGAGGGAATGGAGGAGCTAAACATAGGTCATAGCATTATCAGCCGTGCCTCTTTGGTGGGGATGGAGCGGGCAGTGCGTGAGATGAAACAGGCAATGTTCGGCCAAGTTTGAGGGTAACGATTCAAAATCCCTTTGGTTTTCCTGTTTCGGAAGCCCCATGAATCTTTATAATGGGGACGAAATAACGAATGACGAACCTGCGTTCAATCTGCAAGGGAATGATGGTGTGTTTGTTTTAAGCGGCTACGAGTATCTCCTCGGATTTTTAATCATTTGCAGTCTGGTGCCTGTGCTGGCGTTAACGGCATCTAAGCTGTTGCGCCCGAGCAACCGTGGCCCTGAGCGTCGCACCACCTATGAGTCTGGGATGGAGCCTGTGGGCGGTGCCTGGATTCAGTTCAATATTCGCTACTACATGTTTGCGCTGGTCTTTGTCATCTTTGATGTGGAGACTGTGTTTTTGTACCCGTGGGCTGTGGCGTTTCATACCCTAGGTGTGTTGGCGTTTATTGAAGCACTGATTTTTATTGCCATTTTGGTGGTTGGGTTGGTTTACGCTTGGCGCAAAGGTGCTTTGGAATGGTCTTAGGCTGTGCCAGAGATCGAAACTGCTAACAATCTTGTAATAAGGGCGCAAGGCATTGCGCCCCTACGAGTGTCATCTCTCAAGGAGCTGTGCTGAAGTTATGTCTGAGACCCCCGAATCCGAGCAGCCTACTAGTCCAGAAACGGCGATCGCCCAGGAAGCCGCCATCCAAGAGGTGGGACCATTGTCCCGTCGTCTGACGGCAGATGGTTTTTTACATGAGTCCTTGGGTGTTGACCACCTCGGTGTTGAAATTTTGAAGGTGGATCGTGCGTTTTTAGTGCCCTTTTCCGCAGCGCTATTTGCCTATGGATTTAACTATCTTCAATGCCAAGGGGGCTATGATGCAGGCCCAGGACAAGATTTGGTGAGTATGTACCATCTTGTTAAGGTAAAAGATAATGTGACCCAACCGGAAGAGGTACGGGTCAAGGTCTTTTTACCCCGTGAAGATCCCACGCTGCCTTCGGTCTACTGGATTTGGAAGACGGCGGACTGGCAGGAGCGTGAAACCTATGATATGTATGGCATTGTCTATGAAGGACACCCGAACCTGAAGCGGTTGCTGATGCCGGAAGATTGGGTGGGCTGGCCTTTGCGCAAAGACTACATCAGCCCAGATTTTTACGAGCTGCAAGAAGCGTATTGATTTTACGTTTTTTGGATATATTTTTCGAGATGTTGGACGACTGTCAGGATAAACAGTACCAACACCGTTCCGATGATGCTGGTGGCCCAAAGTCCACAGCCGCTGACCATGCCTAGAGCGGCGGTCGTCCAAAGGGCTGCCGCCGAGGTGAGTCCTTTTACGGTTTCACCATTCCCCTTTGGCGAGGGGCGATGCAAAATTTCCCCTGCGCCCAAAAAGCCGATGCCCGTAGCAACCCCCTGAATGGTGCGACTGAGTCCATCGGCACTATGGGCAGGGTTGGTTTGGATGGGAATGAGCACAATTAACGCAGCGCCCAAGCTCACCAGCATGTGGGTTCTAAGCCCTGCCGGTTTGCCAGAGATCTGGCGATTCCAACCAATCAGTCCACCGACGATGACTGCGGCCCCTAGCCGGATGGCAGTGTCCCAAAAGTCTTGAGCATTGATGGCGATCATTTTTTTGTGTTTCCCAATGCCTCACAAAAATGTTTGTAATCCTGACTAACTGTTTTGCTATAGGTTTGAGCATAATCCAGCAGCGGCTGATGCCAGAGGGGATCTTGCGCAAAGGCGATGAGGTGGTCGGCGATCTCCGAGCCTTGGCGACCACTGCTCCGCAATTGCGCCCAAGCGGTTAGCTTGCCCATCGAAGTAACAACCTTTTCAAGAGGCCCATGTTTACCTTTGGCGTCCCCAAGATCGAGTTTGTCGGGGGTGGGCTGAAGTTCCTTGAGGGTATAAAACTGCTCGTCAAATGCAATCGAAGTTAGAAGGGCAGGGGGCATACCCTGCATTCGTTTCTGAATGGCTACAACCCTTTGAGCGGGGTTATCCCAGACAGGCTGTTTCCACGTTAAAGCCTTGGTTAGCGCCGATCCTGGCTGGGCTTTAAAATCAAGTAGGTAGTTTTGATTGGGGGAGCCTTTACCTTCTACCAATAGGGCATAGCGCTGCACCCCTAAGCTGCCGAGTCCCGCAATCCGTTGGGACACGTCAAGGACTTTAAAGAACTCAGGATTGGGCTGCTGCTGTCGCCATTGCTCAAAAAAATCCATTAGCTGGTTTTGCTCATGGGCGGGGACAGCAGGATGTTTTTTATCTCGAATTAACGCCCGTTTGCCTTTATTGAGGTGCGTTCGTTCGTCTAGGAGTGTTGTGCGATCACGTTCTTTCAACGCCACCAATAAATCTTCAATCATCCCTGAGGCGGTTTCCCGCTCGACGGTACGGGCTTGACCTGTGGCAAGGGCGAGGGTGTAGGCGTTCAAAAAACACTGGCATAGTTTCAGTGTTTCATCTTTTTTTAGGTCAACGCGATCTGCCATGACCCATACGCTGGTAAGGAATCTTGCTAACTCCCAAGTACAGGGGGCGAGGGCGGATTCATCAAAGTCGTTGATGTCAAAGTAGGTGAGGCGATCGTCGCCTTTGTAGGTGCCAAAGTTTTCGAGGTGGAGGTCGCCACAAATCCAGGTAAGAGGGGCAGCATTGAGGGGCGCATTAGTAGGCCAGTCTTCGTAAAAAAGATGACAGGTGCCTCGGAAAAAGGCGGAGGCGTCTTCCTGCATTTTTTCGTACTTACGCGCAACTAGTTCCGGGTCTCGGTTTTGATTGAACCGCTGGATGCGCTCAAGGACGCTCATGCTAGGACTCCAGGATAGATACGTTCTGCTGCATTGATCATTAGGCGTGCAGAACATGGACTGCCAGAATTTTAGCGCCTACCCGTTGCTTCCGTGACTTTATGAAGGTTGAGGGGAATTCTGTTACACAGAGACAAACTTGAGCGATACACCATTCATGCAGTAGCGTTTGCCTGTAGGCGGTGGCCCATCGATGAAGACGTGGCCTAGGTGTCCGCCGCAACGACGACAATGAACTTCGGTGCGAATGGTGCCAAAGGTGGTGTCTTCCGTGGTGCCAACGGCTCCTTTTATGGGTTCATAAAAGCTAGGCCAGCCTGTGCCGCTGTTGAATTTCGTGTTTGAGGTGAAGAGGGGCAGATCACAGCCTGCACAGTGATAGGCACCTTTGGCATAGAGATGATCGAGGGGACTGGTGCCTGCTTGTTCTGTGCCGTGTTGACGCAGGACGTAAAACTGCGCTGGGGTAAGAATTTTCTGCCATTCACCTTCGGTTTTGGTGATTTCAAAGGGCGTGGTGGCGATCGCTTTTTCTTTGGCACAGCCCGATATGTAGTGAGATAAGACGGCTGAACCTGCCATTGCGGCACTTGCTTGTAAAAAATATCGTTTTCTCATGGTTGGGATGAATGGGCAGATTTTTGAAGGATACGCCAAGGCTAAGCTATTGCTCTGAAATGGCCCTGAGGGAATGATTAATGCTGGATGAGAGATAGAATTTTTGTTCAATAAACGAGCGTCTACAATGAAATGAGCTAGGCAAGGGATCTGACATGATTGCAATCGCCCCAAAATCTACCACAACAACCAAAATATTTTTGGACGGGGTTACTTGGCCCACGTTTAAAGCCCTGATGGCAGAGGTTGAAGAAGATCGTGACTATCGCATTACCTATAACGCTGACCAACTTCTGCTGGAAAGGATTCAACCCGACAACACCAGCGATGCAGGTTACTTGGTATTGAATGGGGTCAGCTGGTCAACCTATAAGCTTTTGATGGCTGATGTTGGCGACGGTCGTGCATGGAGAATTGCTTATGCTTCGGGAGTTTTAGAACTTAGAATGCCTTTAGAAGAACATGAAGAACCCAAACGCATACTAGAAGATTTTGTAACCGCAATGGTTGATGAGTTAGGCATTGAACTCAGAAGTTTAGGTGCGCTGACGCTGGAGCGCGAGGAATTAGGCCGTGGGATTGAACCCGATTCTTGTTTTTATATCCAAAACGAACTTCGAGTAAGAGGACGGAACATTCGTTTGCCAGAAGATCCACCACCGGATCTGGCGATTGAGTCGGATCACACTCATTCTTCTTTGAATAAGCATTCCATCTATGCTGCTTTAGGTGTGCCTGAATTATGGCGATATGCAAAAAAAACGTTCCAGATTTATTTGCTGGTTGATGGTCAGTATCAATTGAGCGACAAAAGTTTAGCTTTTCCCTTTTTCCCTGTGGATGAGGTGCCGGATTTGATTGAGCGGAGTAAGGAAATTGGACAACGGGCGGCGGTGCGGTTGTTTCGCGATCGCATTCGAGCAGTGTTGCAGGGTTAGGATTGGCACACCGAATCCCTACGTTAAAATGTTACGACTCACCCACCCCTGATTTTCACTTATTTTTTTATCATGGTTGCCCAACTTGAACGCAAACGGTTTACCACTACTGATTTTCAGCAGATGATTGACAGTGGAATTTTGCAAGAAGGCGAACCCTATGAACTTTTAAATGGAGAAATCATCCGTAAAATAGACTATCCAACCTATCCTTTCAACCAAACAACCATCGTGGGTATCGGCAAACGTCATGCGGCTGCAACCAAACGAATTAATGCAGTCCTCACCCAACGGTTAAATGGTCAGGCCATTGTAGGTGTTCAGGATCCGGTTCATCTCAACGATTACTCAGAACCGCAGCCCGATATTTCCGTACTCAAACTCAACCCAGATTTTTATAGCTCTGGTCATCCTCAACCCCATGAAATTTATCTCATTATTGAAGTTTCAGACACCACCCTAGAAATTGATCGCACCATCAAACTCCCCCTCTACGCCCAAGCCGGAATTCTAGAGCTTTGGATCGTGAATTTACAAGATGAGCAAATTGAGGTTTATCGTCAACCTGTTGGGGAGATCTACACTGTGAAACAAATTTTCACAGCAGGACAGATGCTCATGATTGCTGGTTTGCCCGATGTGGCGATCGCCGTTGACGATATTTTGAACTAAAAGTAGCCAATCTTTTTTGTGCCAATAATAGGGTACTAATCGCTTCAATCCATGCTCAAAATCCTTGCCATCTCAGGAAGCCTGCGTCAGGTTTCATCCAACACCGCTCTGTTGAAAGCGGCGATCACACTCGCCCCACCCAACATCAAAATAAAACTCCATAACGGACTCAACGACCTACCCCACTTCAACCCAGACCTCGAACCTGCCGAACCACCCGCTGTCAACGACCTACGTGCCCAAATCAAATGGGCCGATGGTTTGCTCATTTCCAGCCCAGAATATGCCCACGGCGTCCCAGGCGTCTTGAAAAACGCTCTGGATTGGCTCGTCAGTGGAGAAGAATTTGTGGGCAAGGCGATCGCTCTCATCAACGCCTCACCACGGGCCACCTACGCCCAGGCGGCCCTAACGGAGATTATGACCACCATGTCAGGGCAGATCGTCCCCGAAGCCTCCATTACCCTTGCGCTTCTTGGCAAAAATCTTGATGCCGACGGAATTATCGCCGACCCAGAACTTTCAGGGGACTTAAAGACCGCGATTATTTCGTTTGCGAATACAATCAACCCAACGTGGAATACACCTTAATTCAACGCTAGGTTATCTATATTTCTTGAGTCCGCGAAGGCGGACATCGTTCTTGTAGCCGCGATTTCAATCGCTAGGGCATTCGTTCTACAGGTGTGCACACCTCCCCCCCAGGGAACAAAGTGTAGTGAAAAGGACACTAATGGTGGTAGAAAGGACGTAGCCACAGCAATTAGGGTCAGATCATGATTGATGTTGAGCACTTGAGCAAACAATATGGCTCAACAACCGCCATTAATGACGTCACATTCCATGCCGAACCAGGCGAAATCCTAGGTCTCCTGGGGCCAAACGGCGCAGGCAAAACCACCACCATGCGGATTTTGTCGGGCTACCTTCCCGCCAGCGACGGCACCGCCAGAGTCGCTGGCTTTGAGGTTCATGAAAGCCCTATGGCTGTACGTCAGCGCATCGGCTACCTGCCCGAAACGCCCCCCCTCTATACAGACATGACCGTTGAAGACTATCTCAACTTCGTGGCCCGCATCAAGGGCGTATCAGCGGGCGATCGCGCCAACAAAATCGCCTCAGCCATCAATCGATGCAACCTCCAAGAAAAGCGCAAGGTGCATATTCGCAAACTCTCCAAGGGCTTTCGGCAACGGGTAGGGATTGCCCAGGCGATCGTCCATGACCCCCCTGCCATTATTTTGGATGAGCCTACGGTGGGGCTGGATCCGCGTCAAATCATTGAGGTGCGTAACCTCATCAAGAATCTAGCGGGACAGACCACTATCCTGCTGTCTACCCACATCCTGCCGGAAGTCAGCATGACCTGCGATCGCGTTGCCATCATCAACAAGGGCCGCGTGGTCAGTTCTGGTACCCCCGATGAACTGATGCTTCAGTTGTCGGGCGGGATGCGTTATGAGCTTGAAGTGGAGGGCGATCGCAGCGATATCACCGAGCGGCTTCAGCGGGTAGCAGACCTGTCTGAACTCCATTGGCTTGCAGCAGACGGCCTGCCAGATCAGCGCCATAGATTGCGCGTCAGCACAGAAAGTAACGCAGACTTTGGGAAACAGTTAGCCACAGCGCTAGTCTCTGACCATGTAGGGCTTTATGAAATGCGAAAAGTAGGCGCAAGCCTTGAGGACGTATTTTTAGATCTCACCACCGAAGAAAAGACGTTAGATGACCCTAGCGACAGCAACGCATCTACTGCTGAGCTAACCGAACAAGATTCAGACCAAGCAGGGGAAACAGAATGATTACGGCACTGGCTAATATTGACGCCATCTTCCGCAGAGAGCTGCAAAGCTACTTTAAGTCGCCGCTTTCCTACATCATTGCTGGGTTTTTCTGGATTTTGACCGCCCTGTTTTTGGTACTGGTGTCTCAGCAGGTGATTCAGTACGCAACCCAAAGTGATTTAGGGCGGCAGATGGGGCAAGGCGGCGGTGGGCCATTGGACGTTCCTACCCTGATCTTGCAAAACTTCTTGTCAGTCATGGGTTCCATTCTGCTCTTCATCCTTCCCGTTCTGTCCATGAACCTCTATACCGAGGAGCGCAAGCGCCACACTCTAGAGTTATTGGCGACTTCCCCCATTACCAACTGGGCGGTCGCGTTGGGGAAGCTATCCGCAGTTCTCGTGTTTGTGGTGACGCTGATTTTCCCCATTGCACTACTGGAATTGTTTTTGCTCAGTTTTGCCAAACCTGCATTTCCCCTTCAGGTCTTTTTTGTAGGACATCTTGGGATTCTTTTGCTGGCGGCGGCGGTACTGTCCTTAGGGATGTTTATTTCTTCCCTCAATGACAGCGCCATCTTGGCGGCATTTTTGACCTTTGTCTTAGTATTGGTGCTGTGGATTCTAGATTTTCTAGGTCAAGCCCTCAGTGGCCCTGCGGGAGAGGTTTTGAAGCATCTCTCGTTGCTCAAGCACTATACAAGTCTGACCCAAGGTGTACTTGATACTTCCAGTGTGGTTTTATTTGTGAGCTATGTGGTTTTAGGGCTGTTTTTGACAGCTCAGTCTATTGAGCTTATTCGCTTTCAGCAGTCTTAGGTGAATGGTTGGAAAGTATGGTTACACCCTGCATTACCCCCCCTCATTCCCCCCTTTATTTATAAGGGGGGAAGAATATGGACTTGCTCCCTTCCCGTATAAAGGGGAGGGCTGGGGTAGTGCAAGGTCTAGGCAGCTCCATAAAAACTCATTTTGTAGCTGATTACAACGGTAGGGAAATTCAGTGGTGAAACGTTTGTTACCAAAGCTAAATATCAATCCAAAGTTGGTCAACCCCCTGTTTTGGGTGGGACTCGGTTTGATGATTGCGGGAGGGAGTGCCAGTCTAGTCTCTGGTGCCTGGTCGCCCGTGGGCATAGGACTCGTGGTAGCGGGCCTGGTGGCGATCGCCCTCTGGCTTGTCCTGCGCGCCCTCAATGCCAGCGATTCCACCTCTCCCTGGTGGCGGCAGCGTTCCGTGCAGTCAGGAACCAATGCCCTCTTGACAACGATCGCTGTTTTTGTGATTTTGGGTGGCCTTAACTTCTTATCCGTGCGGATTCCAGGCCAAATTGACTTCACCGAAAATCAACAGTTTTCCCTAGCGCCTCAAACCAAGCAGCTTATCAAAACCCTTAAACAGCCCCTAAAGGTACGGGTTTTTAGCAACCAACCAATACCTGTTCAAACGGCGCTTTTAGACCAGTACCGTCGCCAAAATCCAGATCGCCTTAGCTTTGAATTTATCGATCCTCAGGCACAGCCTGGACTCGCGGAAAAGTACAAGGTGCGAACCGTGGGTGAAGTGGTGCTAGAGACAGGCGATCGCACCAAAACCTTAGAAGGCGACCTTAGCGAGACAAACCTGACTCCAGCGGTGGCTTCTCTACTGCGTGATCGCAAGTCCAATGCCTATATCCTTCAAGGACACAACGAAGCGCCGATCAATGGCGGTCAGGGCAACTTAGACGCAGCCGTCACAGAACTGAAAAAACGAGACATTAACGTCAACGTCCTCAATCTTCTAGCGCAAAAGCAAATTCCCACCGATGCTGACGTTCTGATTATTGCAGGGCCAAAGCGGGTGTACCTGGATGGAGAAGTAAAGCTGCTCCAAGATTACCTGAAAAGCGGCAAATCCCTACTGCTCATGCTAGACCCTGGCGTTAAAACGGGCCTAGATCCACTGCTCAAGGACTGGGGCATTGCCCTAGATAATCGGGTCGTGGTGGATGCCTCTGGATCTGGACAACTGCTGGGGTTAGGCCCAGCCATTCCCCTGGTTGCGGAGTATGGCAACCACCCCATCACGAAAGATTTTGGTCAAGGGCCATCGTTCTATCCCCTGGCCCAGGCCGTTACGGTGACGCCAACTTCCCCTGAGGAAAAAGTCACAGAATTGATCAAGACCAGCCCTCAAAGTTGGGGAGAGGCCGATTCTAAACAAGAAAAACTTCAGTTTGACCCAGCCCGCGATCGCAAAGGCCCGCTCACCCTCGGCGTTGCGATCACCCGCCCCGTCGAATCCACGCTGTCCACAGACAAGAAGGTTCCAGACCAGGCATCTAAAACTCAAGCCAAAATGGTTGTTTTTGGAGATTCTGATTTTGCATCCGTTGCAAACCCCCAGGTGCTCAATAGCGATCTATTCCTAAACTCAGTTACCTGGCTGGGCAGTGGTGCAGATGACCCCAGCCTATCCATTCGCCCTAAAGAAACAAAGGATCGTCGAATTGAGCTAAGCCCCACCAACGGGCGGATTTTAGCGATAACTGGACTCGGGTTTCTACCCTTGGCAGGCTTTGGGACAGGAGCTTACCTCTGGTGGAGACGCCGATGAAACTGAAATCCCGCACCATTGCGTTAATGGCGATCGCCCTTCTGTCCGCAGGCGGCATCTATCTTTGGGATCAATCCCACACCGCCCAAAACTCCGCCACCAATGACAAAAAAGCAGCAAAACCGCTTTTTGACCTCAAAGAAACGGATATTACGCAGCTCACCATTGAGTCTAAAAACCCAGCCCTAAAGCTAGAAAAAACCGAAAAAGGCTGGCAACTGATCGCCCCCAAGGCTGGCCCTGCCAATGAAGGTACCGTCACCTTTTTGCTCAATCTTCTAGCCACAGGCACCAGCGAGCAAACCCTCCAAGTTGAACCAACCCAGCTTAAAGAATTTGGATTGGATCAACCCACCGCCACCCTCTCCCTTCAACTTAAAAATCAGAAAACCCATCAGGTCATTTTAGGCAAACAAAACTTCAATCAGAGCGCAGTCTATGCCCAGATTGATCCAGATACTGCCACCAAGAAAAAAGCAGTCGTCCTAGTCCCCACCGGATTTCTAGACGCCATCAATCGGCCCTTATCCGAATGGCAAGTCAAGGCTAGTTCGCCTAAGCCAACTCCTTCGGCAAGCCCTACCCCTTCGGCAAAGCCCACGTAGGGGCGCAAGGCCTTGCGCCCCAACCGTCACCGTCGGTCATATCACCAAAAATCCCAGAACCTAAGGCTGAGACGGCAC
>JANLSD010000064.1:0-2717 GCA_031362245.1 Acaryochloridaceae cyanobacterium OTE_25_metabat_464
AGTGAGGTTTCGGTTGCGGTTCACCAGTGAGGCTAAAGATGCATTGGTGAAATTGGCGACCGCCGATCCGAAAAAGTATAAGAAAGTATTGAAGACACTGGGATTGATGCCAGTTAATCTACAGCATCCTGGACTCAATACGGGGTCGAGCCGAGATACGTGTAAAATAGCGCAAGATGGCTCTAAAACTCTTTCAGATCATAGCTTTCAGGAATTCGGGATTAGGGTTTCAATAGCTTTATAGGCTTTGCCACAAAAGGGACAGAACCTATGCCTGAGGGAGAGAATAGGCTCATTACACCCAATGCATCGACTCCTTAATTCCGTCGCACAAGCAAAACAGTATTTAGCTCGGATGTGCATCCAAAGAGAATCGGGAGCCGTTCCAGGAATCCAGCAGCTAGGACAGAACTTTAAAGTAGCCGTTGATGCCACAGGTATGCCCTTACACACAGCTTCCAGATACTCCACAGGCACGCCCAGGGCGTAAGCAAGTCCATTCTTAGTTTTGTGATTGAGCTTTGCCGTCTGACCTCGCTCCATCTTTCCTAGGCTTTGTAGATGAATGTCAGCCTTGGCGGCGAGATCCTTTTGGTTGAGTCCAAGCCCAACCCTTAGCCGTCGCACATAATCAGCCAGGGTCTCGCCAGAAATGGGGTCTTGAGCCTGCTCTAAAGTATTCATAGAAATATAATCATTCGTATTTAACTTAAAGGTGTTATTGTTTTGCCTTAAAACCTACTCTTAGACTAATTCTGGAAATGAAGTGTCGATTACACTTGCCGCTGTTACAACCCAATTTCTTGAGCGCCAGGGTCTGGCAAAAAGTACCCTGCGTTCCTACGAAGTGACCTTGATGCCCTTGCTCCAGCTCCATGGCCGATGGCCGGTTGAAATTATAGATCGTCCTACTCTAGAAGAATATCTCAACACCTTGACCCATCTGTCTTACACCACCCATCGTCGGCATCAAGCTATCCTCCAGTCCCTGTTTAATTTTGCATTGGAAGCTGGCCATCTCAAATCCAATCCCATCGCTCGACTTCACCAGCGAAAGCCTGATGCCAATAAAGGCGAGCATTCCTCTGACCAAATTATTCGCTACCTAACCCCAGATCAACTTCAGATCCTTTATCAGGTTTCTGCTTCAGATAATCGAATGAACGCCTTAATCCATCTGCTCCATCGCAGTGGAGCAAGGATTTCAGAAATTCTGGCTCTTGACTTATCAGACATTGACCTAAATGAGCGTAAGTTCCAAGTGGTCGGAAAAGGCAATAAGTGTCGTTGGTGTTTTTACAGCCCAGATGCAGCCCAAGCCTTGGCGAAATACTGCCGGCTGTATCGACATGCAAACCACGAAGCTCTATTTACTGCCGAGCAGCGCTTTTCGGGTCAAGTCACTCGAATGAGTTATCACACCGCGTATCAGCACTGGAGCAATCTCACTCGACCGAGGCCAGAACTGCAAAGGATCCGCCTCCACGACCTTCGCCATACCTTTGCGACTGAGCGGGTAGGACTGATGGGGATTGAAGAACTCAGAGCACTGATGGGTCATGAGAATATTCAGACCACATTACGCTACCAGAAAGTCACCTCCGGTCGGGCTGAAACGGTGGCTCATAAGGTCTTAGAGATTCTCCTGAGTCCTCAAGACTAAAAGCTGTATTAGATATAAAACAGAAAATCTAAGTTTGTAACTTTTTCTGAACAATATCTTTTTAATTAGAGTATTGTTTCTACTCTTGATTTGCAAACTATGAGTTGAAACTGGTCGGGAAGTGACTGGGCCTCAATTTGCCCTGTCCGTCTAGCTCCGTTTACCCATGACTGTCATCACTCGGACTGCCTATCCCAGCTTCAAACAGTGTCCTACAGCTAAAGAATTAGCGGAGCTGTACACCCCCTCTGCAACAGAAATTGAATTTGTGCGCTCCCGCGTTAAAACCTATTCTGGCCTGCTGAGGCTGATGGTGATGTTGAAATCGTTTCAAAGATTGGGCTATTTTCCTTCACACGATGCGGTGCCGACTTCAGTGATTGAGTATCTTCGCTCTTGCTTGAAATTGCAGCCCTCTGTCTCTGCAATTCCATCACTTCGCGCTCGCCGATACTATCAAGAGGAAATCCGAGCTTACCTGGGCGTTATACCCTATGCTCAAGCGGCTCGTGAGTTGGTTGCTACAGTCATTGCTCAAGCCGCCCAAGCGAAGGATCATCCCGCAGACTTAATCAATATCGCCATTGAGGCGCTGGTTAAAGAACGTTATGAATTGCCGGCTTTCAGTACCCTAGACCGTCTGGTCGGACATGTTCGGGCGATCGCCAATACTCGTCTAGAGCAGCAGGTATCCAAAGACCTGACGCCTGAGGAACAAACTTACTTGGATGGGTTGCTGTTGCCTGAATCGGAAGATTCTCAAGCCACACTGAATCTGCTCAAAGCACCTCCTCAAAAGGCAACGCTCTCTCATATGCAGCAGCTCCAGGAAAAGTTTGACCGGTTGATGAGCTTTGGAGATGCCAAACGACTGCTGGCCAAAGTGCCGCTGAGCAAGGTAAAGTCTTTTGCCGCTCAGGCCAAAGCCCTTGATATTGCTGAGCTACGGGATATCAAACGCCCGAAGCGACGCGCTTTGCTGTTGTGCTTACTTTACCAAGCACAGCTCAAAACCAGAGACCATCTGGTGGAGATGTTTCTCAAGCGAATGAAG
>JANLSD010000077.1:0-5454 GCA_031362245.1 Acaryochloridaceae cyanobacterium OTE_25_metabat_464
GGCTTCCAAAAAATTGCCTCTAGTACACCCCGTGCTGCACTTGGAGTCATCACCGGATAGCTCACCCGTTCCGCCCCAAATTCAGGGCGAGTAAAGAGTGCTCCATCATCACTCCAGACCTTAACAGTTAGCAACCGCGAATCAGTGTTTACAGTCATCCTCATAACCGTCCTCCACGTAGAAATCACATATAGCTTGACCCGAAGCCGAATAGGGATTTGCCATGCTCTCAAGTTCAAAAATCCTGTCGGCTTGTGGAATTAGAACGTTATGGACGGTTGCTTTCAACTCGTCCAGACTAGCTTCGAGGTTCGCAATTTTCGCTAAAACTGTGTGGACAGGATCTGATTGATGGTGCATGACGACTAGCATCAGGATAAATAACCTCCCTGAGTATAGCCTAATAAATTTGTTTTGTAGTTCACTGTGACTAGAACTAAAATTCTGAGGGTAGGTCAAGCGACCTACCCAACTTGCTTGACAGGCTTACTAAAAGTAGTTTCCTGTGACTCGTTCCAATCCTCGTCTGCTTTCGTACGCAAACGGTTGATAGTCTTTAAACCTAACATTCTCTATCCTCGTACCTTTTAGTTTCTAAACAATCAAATCAAACGGATCTCGGATGATCGCCGCTCCACCCAAGCTGATACCCCGAACTTCGTCATAGCCACCGTCCCAAACCCAAATCCCTGGCGCAATCTCTCGCCGTACCTCTGCGGACTGCTTAAACTCTCGCTCCCGTAAGTTGACCAGATAGGGCTGAAGGGCGCGATGATGGCACGATCTCAACCCTAAATGCTGGATCTCCCGCAGGAGCTTTCGAGCGCGATCGTTATACTCAATCACCACAGGCTGAGTGTCATCTGGAATCAACTTGAACCGCTTAGCCGTTTCTGGATAGTCGTAATGTTTACGAACCTCCTGGATTTTTTCTTTATCTGTATTGATGCCTTGGTAAAGATTCCCAAAATAGGGGCGGAAAATTTCAGGATCATCGAAGTCAGGATGCTGCTTCAGCAAATTGGCTGTTTCTGCTACGGCTGTTGCATAATCACCAGGCGGAGTGCGCCCTTCCTCCGGCTGGAAGACAACCACACGACCCTTCGTTTCCCCATTACCTTCCCGATTGCAACGCCCTGCCGCTTGCACAATGCGATCCAATGGCCCTAATGCCCGATACACAGCCGGAAAATCTAAATCAACGCCAGCTTCAACAACCTGAGTGGAAACGAGCCAACAGGGGAGGCCATTTTGTAAGCGCGATCGCACCTCCGCCAAAACCTTCCGTCGATGGGCACCACAAAGCAACGTAGACAAATGAAACAAGCGTTCATCCTCATCGTCTACAGGCAACGTCGCCAAAAGCTCTAGAGCATCTTTACGAGTATTCAAAATCATTAAAGCTTGTTCATGCTGGTGAGTTTGAACATCTTCAGCCACCCGTGACCAAGACCAAGGCTCATCAGGAATTTCATAGCTCACCCGACTCAGTTGTCGGAAGTGTTCTTGAGCTTGCTGCGGCTCAATAATATCCTGCACATTCTCAAAACCTTTGAGATATGGACTCTCACCCTCTAATGCTGGTTGAGTCGCCGTACAAAGCACCAGCGTTACACGATATCGCACTGCTAATTCCTGAAGCACATTAACAATTGGGGCTAGCAATCCAATCGGCAACGTCTGCACTTCGTCTAGAATAATCACGCTATTCACAATGTTATGCAGCTTGCGGCAACGACTCGTGCGGTTATGAAATAAACTCTCCAGCAGTTGAACCGTAGTGGTAACGATGAGTGGTGCATCCCAATTCTGAGTGGCAAGTCTGGCTTGAGCTTGTGTCGATCGCGCATCTTCATCATCCACTGTTGCTTTAGCTGCACTGTGATGTTCCAACACAGCCGATCTACCAAAAATATCTCGATAGACATTCACCGTTTGCTCAATAATGCTGGTGTAAGGTACCGCAACAATCACGCGATCATGCCCATGTTTAGCCGCATGTTTCAGTGCAAAGGCTAAACCGCTCAGGGTCTTACCGCCACCCGTCGGCACGGCAAGGCGAAACACGCCTGGTGCTAGCGCCGCCGCATCGCTACAGGCTTGATAAACTTCTGCTCTGACTCGATTCACTAATTTATCTGGTGCGTTAGCAATCAAGTCGGTTTGATGCTTTTCTAGCGCACTCCATAAGCGCTGAACCGTTTCTGCTTGAATACGTTGTTCAGTCAAATCTGGCGAAAAATGCTCTTCCGTATCCAAGAAATCGGCATCAACCAAGCAAGAAAATAACAGTCGTAAAAATAGCTCATAGTGCAGCGGGTCTTTGAAGCTAGAAACTTTGGCTTTCCAGTCATCACTAGGTTTAAGATCAATACCTACAGCTTTCGCCTGTGCCAAAATTGCCTGATAAACAGGTTGGTGAGAAGGATCGCTAATTCGCTTTTGCGACATTTCTTGAATTTGCGGCAATCCACCATGATGCCCGTAGATTAGGGGGGCGATCGGTGGGATTAACGCTGCTGCTAGGATCGCACCATGAACAGCGTGAGGAACGCTTTTAGCTTGCTTGTCACCTTTAGCACAATCGCTTAAATACTTTTGAAACTCAGGGTTGTATTTGCCCAAGTCATGCCAAAGCCCTGCATAGTGACCTAGCTGCCCAGATCCTAATTTGTGGGCAAATTCTGCGGTGCCCTTCGCCACATCGGTCAAATGTTCGTTCAAATCATGCCACCGATCAAAATCGTTCGGTGGAGGTGTATGTGCTACAAATTCAGGCTTCATCGGGTTCTGCACCTTATCCAGGATAATTAAGACCGTTCAGACACTTCAATGAAGGTGATCGCCTCCACCACACCACCATCTCTAACTCAAAAATTGAGATACCTACACCTACAGTTCCCACAAAATCATCCGAAATTACACGGAAATTTTCTTTCCTGGCAGAAAAATCTTCTCTGTAAAATACTGAAATAGACCCTTTAAATTGCAGCACCTTTTGTGAATCGCATCCCAGAACCAGAACTTATGAACGAGACCGAGCAAGCCCGCGCCTACGCCCAAGCAGACTTTGCCAAACCTCATGATCGCTGCATTCAAATTGACCCAACATCACCTGACTTAAAGCCTGACATGGCTACGGTATAGCGATTATAAAATGTGCTAAGCAAGCACCGCTAAGCCGGATGGTAATAAAACGAAACCCCTAACAGCAGATAAGTCGCCAATAACAACGCCCCATCCAGCCAATTCGATCGCCCACCAAAGCTGACAAGGTTGGTTACGGTTACGGCGATCGCCAAAGCCACCACTTCAAACGGATTAAAATTCAGATCGATTGGCTGCCCCCATAACTCCCCCACAAACACCAACACAGGGGCAATAAACAGCGTAATCAAAAGGCTATCCCCTGTCACGGTAGAGACCGTTAGATCCATTTGGTCTTTGAGGGCAAGCCGTGTAACGGTCACATAGCCCGCTACATCACTAATCAGCGGCAGCAAAATCACCCCCGTAAACAGCGGCGTTAACCCCAAGCCTTGGGTGGCAGACTCCACCACACCCACAAAGAGTTCAGACTCAAAGGCGATCCCAACAGAGGCCACCAGCAACAGCGCAATCCATTTTCCTAGGGCAGCTTTACGGGAGGCGATCGTCGCTTCATCGGGGGCAATTTCGCCCTCCGCTAAACCCACGTCATACAGATAGCTATGGGTTTTAAGAGAAAACAGCAGCGTTAGACCATACAGCACAATCAAAACCGTCGCTGTTGCCATCGAAATATGTCGAATGGCGTTAGGGTCAACGATGTTGGAGGTGTAGGTGACGAGGGTAGGAAGGGCGATCGCCACCACCGCCAGAGTCATAAACGAGCCATTCACCCGCGCAAAAATGGGCTTAAAGGTCTGCTCCTTGTAGCGCAGCCCTCCCGTGAGCATGCCTAGCCCCAACAGCAGTAGTAAGGCCCCCAAAATGCTGCCCGTAATGCTGGCCTCCACAATATCCACCAGACCTGCCTTAAGGGCCACCAGTGCCAGAATCAGCTCCGTCGCATTGCCAAAAATGGCATTGACTAACCCGCCAATGGATGGGCCAGTGACCACAGCAATTTTTTCAGTCGCGGTACTCAGCGCAATGGAAAGCGGGATGATTGCCATAACCGATGTACTGAAGACCGCCAAATCTCCCCAATGAAGATACTCAGAGACCCAAGACAGCGGGATAAACCCTAAGCAGGCAAAGATAATCAGCGTTTTGAAAGAGAAAAAGCTTTTAAGGCTAAACCCAAGACCATCCATAGACAACCGAGTAAGTGAAATGCAGATCTCCTATTGTCGCAGAGGTGCAGCGGTCTTGGGCTGAGCGCTGTATGCTGCCCCACAGCCGAAGACTAGAACATGGGTTTACAATCAAAAAGATATACATAGCAAGATCTATCGCCCAAAGCTGATGAAAAAGCCGGATTCAGAACGCATTGTCTATCCAAAGTGTGTTCTTGAGTGAAGCACTCCTTGATAGGATTAAATTGATGTGTCTATAAGGCAAATGGCTTTTATACTGCCGTTGGATTCTGCTGCTGGTCTAAAGCTGAAGTCTGGGCAAAGCGTTAAGCTTCGCATTTCAACCAGATTTTATTACCGTTATTTTAGAGAGAATTGAACCTCATGTCTTACGAATTTCCATCCTTGCCTTATCCTGAGACTGGTTTAGAACCCCACATTTCGGCCAATACAATCCAGTTTCACTACGGCAAGCACCACGCTGCCTATGTCACCAATTTCAACAACCTGGTGAAGGATACCCCCCTCGATAGCCTTCCCCTTGAAGAAGTCATCAAAACCACCTACAACGACGCTGCCAAGGTTGGAGTATTCAACAACGCCGCCCAAGCTTGGAACCATACGTTCTACTGGCACTGCATGAAGCCCAGTGGTGGCGGTGCACCCAGTGGTGCATTGGCTGAAAAAATTAATGCTGACTTTGGCAGCTTTGATGAGTTCAAAACTGCATTTAAGCAAGCAGGCGCAACTCAGTTTGGCAGCGGCTGGGCATGGTTGGTTGTAGACAGCGGCACACTCAAAGTGACCAAGACCCTTAATGCGGACAACCCTTTGGCCCACGGTCAAACACCTCTCCTCACAATGGACGTATGGGAACATGCCTATTATCTGGACTACCAAAATCGTCGCCCAGACTATATGGAAACCTTCCTGAGCAGCCTAGTGAATTGGGATTATGTCTCGGCCCAGTTTGCAGCGGCTTAACTGAGTTGATGTAATCTAAATCCAAGAACAAAAGGCGGGCATCTTTAAGATGCCCGCCTTTTGTTTAGGAGCGCTCAAACACGACGGAAAGGTTGTTAGCAGGCATCGTAATCGTGTCCCGCAGATGGAGGCCATGTTCTGCTGCAACCGCCACAACATCTTCTAGATAGGGCTTGCTGAAAAAGTCCAT
>JANLSD010000118.1:0-5490 GCA_031362245.1 Acaryochloridaceae cyanobacterium OTE_25_metabat_464
GCTTAGCGGCTTATCCGAACGCGGCGTCTGCTCCGATTTTTGGCGGGGACTTTAGACTAGGGATTAAGAAATTCCATTGCCAAAGACTTTAAGGTAATTCATGACGCGTGATCAGCATTCCTCCGGTGGTCTTGTGACAGAGTCTTTAATCGATTCAACCACTGCTGCTAAAGGTTTTCTTGAATATTGGAGCCGTCTCCAAGTTGATATCCTTTCTGATGGAGAGTCTTCGATTCGGGAGCTTGACGGGGCAGATGTGGTTCAGGGACTGAGTAGTAGTCCTAAAACCCTGCCCGCAAAATATTTTTACGATGATCGTGGCTCACACTTGTTTGAAGCGATTTGTGACCTGCCAGAGTATTACCTAACCCGCACTGAGGGGAAGATTTTATCGCATTGCGCCGATGAGCTTGCCGAGTTACTTGGCCCCTGTGATGTGGTGGAGTTGGGCAGTGGCAGTGCCACCAAAACTCAGATTTTGTTTCGCGCCTATGGCGATCTCCCTCTTCGCTATATTCCCATCGACGTCAGCGGTGGCATGCTGAAGCAAAGCGCTCTTGAGCTACTGGCCAGGTATTCCAATCTTGAAATTCATGGGCTAGTAGGCACCTATGATGAGGCTCTGGCAAATCTTCCGCCCGTGCAGCAGCCCCAGCGACTGATTGTGTTTTTGGGCAGTTCTTTAGGGAATTTGGATGGTGGGGAATGCGATCGCCTCTTCAGCCAAGTCTGTGATGCCCTCAATCCAGGGGAGTATTTTTTGCTTGGGGTGGATCTCCAGAAGCCCGTTGAAGTGCTAGAAGCCGCCTACAACGATTGCCAAGGCGTAACCGCAGCCTTTAATCTCAATATGCTCAGCCATCTCAACCAGAGATTTAGGGGCAACTTTTGCCCAGAGCAGTTTGAGCATAAGGCGATTTACAACGCAACCCTTCACCAAATCGAAATGTATTTAAGAAGCCGTTGCGACCAAAGCGTTACCCTAGAGGCACTAGACTTAAGTTTTCGTTTGCAGGCCCATGAAACCCTTCGGACTGAGATTTCACGTAAGTTTGATTTAAGTACGCTTAAGTCACAGCTACATCAAGCCGTTGGGACTCAGCATCCAGACCATCGGCTAGTGCCCGTGAAAGTTTGGAGCGATCCACAGCAGTGGTTTGGGCTTGTTTTAAGCCAACTTCAGCCCGTCTAGCGATCTCCCCCTAGGCATTGCCAAGCATCAAGATACAATGGGTGCGAGATCAGTGGTGCCTAAAAGTGCCCAATTGCCATCGTTCACTTTAAATTGTCGTTATTGCGACCTGCATGAGGAGACTCCGCTCGGATGGGAAAAGTTGTCGGTATTGATTTAGGCACCACCAATTCAGTCATTGCCGTCATGGAAGGGGGCAAACCAGTTGTGATTGCCAACCTGGAAGGCGGGCGCACCACGCCCTCTGTTGTTGGGTTTGGCAAAGATGGCGAGCGCTTAATTGGTCAGTTAGCCCGACGGCAAACGGTCTTAAATCCCCAAAACACTTTTTACTCCGTGAAGCGGTTCATGGGGCGCAAGTATGCCGAACTCAATGCCGATTCTAAGCGGGTGCCCTATACCATCCGTCGAGATGATGCAGGGGAGGTCAAAATTAAATGCCCGCGCCTAGAGAAAGAATTTGCGCCGGAAGAAATTTCGGCGATGATTTTGAAAAAACTAGCAGAAGATGCCAGCCGTTACCTGGGCGAACCCGTCACGGCTGCTGTGGTGACGGTGCCCGCCTACTTTAACGATGCCCAACGGCAAGCCACCCGAGATGCCGGACGGATTGCAGGCATTGACATTAAACGTATTCTTAATGAGCCGACTGCGGCAGCTTTGGCCTACGGCCTAGACCGCGATGAAGTGCAGACCGTCATGGTGTTTGACCTGGGCGGTGGCACCTTTGATGTCTCCATTTTGGATGTGGGGAATGGAGTGTTTGAGGTGCTGGCCACCAGCGGCGATACCCAGCTCGGCGGCAATGATTTTGATACCCTGATTGTAGATTGGCTGGCAGAACAGTTTTTAGAGACGGAAGGGATTGATTTACGGCGCGATCGCCAATCTCTCCAACGCCTTACCGAAGCCGCAGAAAAGGCCAAGATTGAGCTGTCGGGGCTACCAGACACCAACATCAGCCTGCCCTTTATCACCGCCACAGAAGATGGCCCAAAGCACCTAGACGTAAACCTTGCACGGGGACAGTTTGAGGTGCTTGCCGTAGATCTGCTGCAACGGCTTAAAGATCCTGTCGCTTTAGCCCTTGAAGATTCAGACCTCCGCCCCACCGACATTGACGAAGTGGTCTTGGTGGGTGGCTCTACCCGCATCCCCTTTGTGCAGCGGCTGGTACGGGACTTTATCAAAAAAGAACCCAACCAAAACGTGAACCCTGATGAAGTGGTTGCAGTGGGTGCAGCGGTGCAAGCAGGCATCCTGGCTGGGGACTTGAAAGATATTATGCTTCTGGACGTAACCCCTCTGTCCTTAGGGTTAGAGACCATCGGCGGCGTCATGAAGCCTTTGATTCCTCGCAACACGACGATTCCCGTCCGGCGCTCGGACGTGTTTTCCACCGCCGAGAATAACCAGAGCCAGGTGGAGGTGCATATTCTCCAAGGGGAGCGGCAATTGGCCGATAACAATAAATCCTTAGGACGATTTCAACTTCGGGGCATTCCTCCTGCGCCTAGAGGTATCCCACAGGTGCAGGTGTCTTTTGATATTGATGCCAATGGGATTTTGCAGGTCACAGCCCTCGATAAATACACCGGACGCGAACAAAGCATTACGGTACAGGGTGCCACCAACCTTGCTGAATCTGAAATTGCCCGCATGATGAAGGATGCGGAGCAGTTTTCTGATACTGATCGCCGCCGTCGAGAACGCATCGAAAAACGCAACCGATCGCAGGATCTGATTGCCCAGTGCGATCGCCGTCTACGAGAAGTGAATCTAGACTTTGGCCCTCAGTTTGCTGGTAATATTCGACGACAAATTGAGTCCCTCAGCCGCGATTTGCAAGATAGCATCAAGCAAGATGACGATCGCCTCATCGACCTGAACTACGCCAGTCTCCAGGACACCATGTATGAGCTAGTCCGAGAAATGACTGAGTTTGGCAGTCGCTTTGATGACGAGGAGGACTTGTTTAACCTGCCTTCGATGGATTCTATTAAAGGCGCTGTCGCCAAAGGGGTGGATGCCATTCGGGGGACGACTTCAGGTGCGAGCAGTACCACGCGTCGTCCTGCTGCGGCAAATCGCTATGGTGATAGCCCTCGCCCCACTCGAAATAATTGGGAAGACTGGGATGACGATAACTGGTAGGAACTGGATCAAAATTAATTTCATAGGACTTTTTCCTCACACCTTGTGCTACCCCAACCCTCCCCGTTATAAGTAAGGCTCCGGTGTACACACAAGTCCGCCCAGAGCGGTTTTCCATTCGAGGAAGATAGCTGCAAAGCGTTTTAGCCCATTGCTGAGAGATGGAGGTTAGCGGGCCAGACTTAACGGAAAAAGTCACTCACGTCACATCAAGCGCCTCATCTATTGCTCTAATCCATTGTGTCTGGCAATATTGAACAACAAGCGAAGCCATTGGGAGCCATCGTCATGACCCATGAATACCTACATCGTCCTGACGACTCCTCCCATGAACCCTACTGGCAAAACCCCCAACAGGGCAATATTTATTCAGACGAACATCACTGGAACAAAAGTCCTAACGAAATCCCCTATCAAACGAATTCCATGGGGAACGTAATAATCGGGCCAGACGGAAAACCAATCCCCTTTTACCCTGAGAACCAAGGGGAACCGTACTGGGCACATAACCCCACCCCCCATCCATCCACCCCAAGCCCCCAATATTCCAGCAACGGACTTAGTCCAAAAGGATTGCGCAGCCCTAATATCCCTGGCATCCCTCCCGAAGAACTTGCCGCCATGATGCCGAGTGCAAAGGCTAAAGACCCCAACAGCCCCGCCGCAAAACCGTATCGCAACCCTAATATCCCTGGCATCTCCCCCGAAGAACTAGCCGCCATGCGCAGTGAGGCTGAAGGACCCAACAGCCCCGCCCCCAGGCAACTGGAACCAAAAGGTGCCATGGGATACTCGCTCCGCGAACTCAAAGAACTCGAAAAGCTAGTGCTGCCGAGTCCTGAATATCGAGAATCAACCCAAGATATTGTCAGAAAGACAGACGCTGCCGCGAGCAAATCCAAGGGGGAATTATCTAATACACCAGCCCCTACTACGCCAGCGAAAGAATCACTACCCGCAGACAATCATCCCCTGCTTCCGACAGAGGGAACCGTCTTCCCAGAAGAGGTGCGCAAGGAATATAAACAAACGCACAACGTTGACATGAAAGGAAAAATCATCCCCGTGAAGCCAGAACTCACAAAGCTTCTGGATACACCGATGTTTGCGCGTGGGGGGAATATCTATGTCGAAGAGGGAAAGTCAACAGACCCGAAAAGTAAGCCCATGCAGTTCGAATATTCGAATGTGGTTCGTGGGACGAAGTCAAAGCATTGCCAGCATCGCAACAGCATACTGCGGTATTCGCAAAATGATAATTGGTTAGCAGAACAACAAAAGAAGCAGGCGATCCTAGAAGCTGCGCGCCAAGCAGAGATCAGGCGTCAAAAAGCAGAAAATGAGCGCAAACAGCGTGAGGCGAAGGCAGCAGCAGACCGAAAAGCAGAGGCAGACCGAAAAGCAGCCGCCGACCGAAAAGCAGCAGATGCAAAACTCAAGCAGAATGCAAAACCCAATCAGACTGATAAGCAGGAGCAAGTCAAGCAAAAGTATCCCACCAAGCGGCAACATAAACCGATAGACGCGGCAGAATTGAAGGCGTTTATGGCGGGCAAGGATGCCCAGAAGAAGCCAGAAGACCATCAGCAAAAGCAGAAACAAGAACAACTCAAAAAGACCGTTCAGGCGTATCCCGCCATCAAGAATATTCTGCATCAGCCAGACTTAGTCAAAGGTGCAATGGCCCTTGGCACCATCAGTCCTAAACTGGGGGCTGATTTGTTGTTGGGTGCGAAGTTACTCAAACCTTCTGGGGACACGTTTAAGTCAATCTCCCCAGATAAAGGCGATGTGTTGGCGTTTAACCACAATGTGGTGAAAGGGTCTGAGAAGATTGCCAAACAGGCCATGAAGAGCGCATTGCCACAGCCGCAAAAGGATGATGCTGCCAAGAATGTGCTCAAACAAGAAGGAGGGCACGATTTATTTAAGGACTTTAGCAACTCTGTCTTTAATGGGGCACGTAGCTTTACGGGTAATGCAAAGAAGACTGGGAATGCTTTGTTCAATGGAGTATCGAATTTCTTGATGCCGTCTGCGGCAGCGGCAGAGAGGCCATCTAATCAAGCTCAAACTCAAGTCCAAACCCGTTCACCCAACGTTGCTAGCTCCCAGACCCAGCTTCCAGGATCGTGGGATCTGGG
>JANLSD010000132.1:0-3367 GCA_031362245.1 Acaryochloridaceae cyanobacterium OTE_25_metabat_464
TACACTGGCCCTATAGCAGCCGTTATCCAAAAGACCCAGGTGATTTAATGCTGTCCGAAGCACCCTCTAACCCCAAAGATCCTTGGGAAACGCCGCCACTAGAACTGGATTCAGAATTGATTGACACGTCCCAACGCCTGGTGTCTCTGTCTGAGGCACACTATAGCGATCCAAGCGATCCACTAAACACTGTCGCAGAAGCCCAGAAGACCGATCCTCGGATGATCGCATTGGAGACGCGCAATAAATTTTTATTTAACCGAAATATTGAACTAGCCGCCAAATTAGCGGCATTAGAAGCTGCCAACCTGCGGCTTCAAGAACAGGTTTCGGAACTGAAGCAGGCTCAACGCATTCAAAGTCCTTGGTATCTGCGTTGGTTTACGTCAAATTGATCGGGCTGGGTTCTCAAAAAGTCAGAGCGTGTGTCAATGCGCTTCGGCTTTTTTGTTATGGGGCATCTATGAGGCATGAAATGTTAGGGCTTTACCTCGGGTTTGTTCATTAAATTGACCTCGTTCGTAGGCGATTTGTCCACCAACGATTGTGACCGCAGGCCATCCAGTCAAATTCCATCCCTCGAAGGGACTCCAGCCACATTTGGTTTGCAGTTCTTCGCGCAACACAGGATGGTAGGTTTCGAGATCGACCAGCACTAAGTCTGCGTCATAGCCAGGGGCGATCGCCCCTTTATTCTCAATCCCATAAGCTTTTGAAACCGCCGTAGACATCCAGTTAGAGACCTGGGCGACGGTGCAGCGACCTTGCACAGCCTGGGTCAGCATCAGCGGGAGTGACGTTTCGACCCCTGGCATTCCAGAGGGGACTTTTGCAGGCTCTAGCAAAACTGCTTGAGCAGGGGCGGTCTCTTCCTCCGGTAGGTTAGGGCTAGGGGTTCCAAAGCCTTTTTCTTCAAGGGTGTGGGGTGCATGGTCTGTGGCAATAAAATCAATCACGCCATCCCGTAGTGCCTGCCACAAGACCTCATTATCGTGGGCGCTGCGAATGGGCGGGTTCATCTGAAGGAGCGAACCCAGCTTTTCGTAGAAACCTGTATTGAGCAGTAAATGCTGAGGCGTGACTTCTGCTGTCACCCAGGCAGGCTTTTCTTGGCGCAGGAGTTCCGCTTCTTCTGCCGTGGAGAGGTGCAAAATATGGAGTCGTCGCTGATATTTTTTGGATAGTTTGAGGGCTAACTGGGTCGCATTGAGCGCCGCCTGATTATCTTGAATTACTGAATGAATGGCAGGGTCTGTGATACCTGCAAATTCTTGACGACGTTGCGCAATTCGCGCTTGGTCTTCGGCATGAACGGCAATCAGGCGAGTACCCGTTGCAAAAAGTTGATCCAGAATGGCTTCTTGATCCACCAATAAATCGCCATGCATGGAACCCATGAAGATCTTGATACCAGGGGTAGGGTTTGCAGTTTGTAAATCGGGGAGATTTTCTGCGGTGGCTCCAATAAAAAAGCCAAAGTTCACAAAAGATTTCTGGGCGGCTCTTGCCAACTTATCGTTGAGGGTTTCTTGGGTAATGGTTAACGGGCGAGTGTTGGGCATTTCTAGGAAGGAAGTGACTCCGCCACGGGCGCAGGCGCGGGAGGCCGTGGTCAGATCTTCTTTGTGTTCTAGCCCTGGTTCACGGAAATGGACTTGGGGGTCAATGACACCAGGGAGTAGCGTAAGCTGATCGGCTTCAATGATGCGATCTGCTTTTGGGGTGAGGGTTGGGCCAACTTGTTCAATCAAACCATCCCGTACCAACACATCCACCTTTTGAAAACTGCCGTCAGGAAGCAAAACGTTGGCGTTGCGGATCAGTAACGTGGCGTTGGGCGAAGCAGTCATGGTGAACCAGAAAACACTATTTCCATCATAGGAAACTTTGAGAGGATGCTAACCATCCTGTCCTAGACCTGTAGTAAACAACACAGTTTCTCGACGGCTACCTCGACTATGACAAGGGTGAAGAGACTGCCTTGAGAATGGATTCGTGTCTGAAACCTCGCCACACTGTTTAGATGGGGCACAACTCGTCTTCTATCTGCAACGCATCAATCGGTTAGCCCAGAAATTGAGCGGCTGTCTTGACCCAGAAGCGATCGCCGCTTGCATCACCAATGGTCTGATTGAAAATTTCGACTGTGTGTTTGCCCGGATTTGGTTGGTAGAACCGGATGCCAAAACCCTCCGTTTAGTAGCCTCATCGGGGTTATCCACTCGCATCAATGGGGAATTTGCACGGGTGGCAATGGGTTCCTATAAGGTCGGCAAAATTGCCCAAAATCGGGTTTCTTTTTTGAGCAATAACCTAGTAGAAGAACCTTGGGTCAAAGATCGAGGCTGGGCGATCGCCAACCAAATTCAGGGGTTTGCAGGGTATCCGTTGACCGTGGGCGATCGCGTCGTGGGGGTGTTGGCGGCTTTTAGTCAACGGGCAATGGCGACGGAATTCTTAGAAGTTCTGCAATCTTTGTGTACCACCATTGCGGTTGCCCTAGAAACGGCAATCCAGTATCAGCAAGAAAAACAAACCTGGCAATCTACCGCCACCGCCACATTGTTTCATCAGCTTATTCTATCGGATCAGTTAGCTAATCTCTTAGGCTCAGTGCGAATTACCTTGGTGGGAACCGAACAAGTGTTATCACTTTCCATCAGCAACCTTGTATTGCAGGCGGCGGATGTTCTCAAAGGTTTGGACTGTATTTCTTGCCGACTGATCTATCGCGCAGACGCAGTGGATCTCGAAGCGTTAATTTCGGCTCCTGAGACATCGGTGTCAGCGCTGCAAACGGTCTTGTCTACTCACTTTGGTCAGCTTAAGCTTGCCGTGGCTTGTCTAGGAGGTTCGCTACAAAGCCAAACAGACATTTATCAAAAGGTGATTCAAGTCGTGCTCTCGGTACCCTATGAGACTGGGAAAGGAGAGATCTCGCCATTGTCTGAGCGAGAGCAGGAGATTTTGATGTTGTTGACTCGGGGACTGCGCGATCGCGATGTGGCAGCACACCTCATCATTAGTGAAAGTACGGTCAAGTTTCATATCAACAATGCGGTGAGAAAGCTCAAAGCGCAGACTCGTTTTCAGGCTCTGTATCAAGTCATGGCAAAGGGATGGATTGAATAAATAGTGAGAGATATTGTTGATGCGAAACGGGTTTCGGCTTCGCTCAACCCTCAATCCCTGAATCGGAATCGACCTATCAATTTAGATAGACGATCAACTCTCTTTGGGGCGCAAGGCTTTGCGACATCCAGGTTATAAGTTAAACTCGCTAGACATATCGATTGACTTGATTGTTCCGTATTAAGCACTACAAAATACCCATGACTCGTCCCTCTATCATTACATCACAATCTGA
>JANLSD010000167.1:0-6417 GCA_031362245.1 Acaryochloridaceae cyanobacterium OTE_25_metabat_464
CGCGGAAGTTTGCATTATTAGGCCCAACGTTATCGCTGGTTAATCCTGGAATGGCACCATCTTTAATGCCTGTAACCGCATCCCCAAAGACAACAGACGCCGTGACATCAATGACATCATCCTTCGGTCGTCTCCCCCCAAAGTTATCAATGAGCTGCGTCCCAAAATAGCTCCCATTCTGCTTAGAAAGGTCAGCTCTCATGACATCTGGAATCACGACAGAAATGACAGCATCCGCAATGGCTTTGGGGCGTCCAATGGCCTGCACAAAGGAGCGAATAAAGCTGGATTGATTGGCGGCATCTTTAGTGGGCGTCTCAAGATTACTGGCGTTATGGGCCTTAAAGTCCATAAACAATTCATTCAGCGCGGGGACAGCCAATCGCTCAACCTGGGTATAAACGCCTTCTCGGCTTTTAGGGGTCTGGACGCTCGTGGTCATCCAAGCTCCAATTTTTCCTCTCCCCAGCGATGTTCTAGGCATTTCAACCACGATGGAATGAATGTTAAAGGGAGCAAGAGTATCTTTCGCTTGCCCAGGCGGTGAAAAGGAAAGCACGGTGAAGGGTGGACTGGGGTTTGGCTGAATTTCGTAATTCCGATCTGGAATAATCTTGAAGAAACGCTCTAGGTCAAAAAAGAACGGATCTTTGCGATCGCCCACAAATACTTTCAAAGCCCCACCCGGTGTAAATACTCTGTTAATGGGTCCCTTACCTACGGGTCTCAGGAGCCTTGATTCAGTTCCAACCTGGAGAGGCCGACCTGGCCCATAGACTGAAACCGTTTGGTCTTTACCTTTTCCGTTTACCTGAAATTGAAGCACTACGTCCTCAACACTGTCCCCTGTGTTGTCAATCTTGAACTGATACAGAACACCAGGATCAAAGGGTCTTACCTCACCTTTGGCAATTAAAGGGTCAAAATCCATTGCCAAAACGACTTGTGAAGGGTTCCTTGGACTCTCAAAGATGTACAAATCTGCCAAATCCGCAGCGGTCATTTGAGTGGCAAGAAAGGTGGTGTCTTGATGATCTGAGGCGCTGGCTGAAGAGATAGGGCCAAGCCATATAGTCATTAAAACCATCGAAAAGAGTACCGAGTTTTTTAACGTCTTTGTCAGATGTTGTGAAATGACTTGAATAAGGTTGGTCTTTCGATTTTTTCTGAGCGGGTTAAGGAAAGATTTGAAGGGATGTTCCACGATTAAAGCCTTATTTCTAGAATTCACTTCCATCGCTGTGTTCTCTAATCTCAGGCCCTAGGCAGTGCAAAATGATTCAGAATCCAAGCCGCATAGAGTGTCTAGGCTATGGATCATGAATTATGACACCGCGAGAGACTGGCGTCTCGCTCTTAAACCTGTAGAGAAACACGTTGTATTAGTACTTACGTCGGTAACTTCAACTTGGATCTATGAGGCTGAAGAAAATCTGAAGGGGAGGACGAAGGATCATTGCCAGCTACGATGAAGGAGATCTCCTTAAGTTGTGTCTACCATGTCCTCTGCTCCACTCACGTTGAATTTGGTTGAAGGATCCGTTACGTTTAGCTTTACCCCAGAAGCGGCGCGGGGACTGCAAGAGGCGATCGCCGATCTGATGGTTCAGCTCAAGACCGTTGCCAATAAGCCCACCGCAGGGGAAAAGCCCGTCCCCCAAAAGGCAATGGAGTATCAGCACCGCAGCGATGTGTTTGTGGAGTGCTTCTGTAACCCCAATATTTGGCCCAGTCCTTTTGCTGCCAAAGTATTAATTACCGTCCGTGACGAGCGCATCCGCATCACCACCGAAGCGGAACTCACCCGCATTACCGAAGACCTGAACACCTATCTTGAAAACCACGGTTAAGTCAGAGATTTTGGGGGGAGGCTTGGTGGCGCGACCGCCAATGCCCTAAGCTATCTGAAGGGAAGCCGCCTATTTTGGAGTGAATGTTATGGGTCTTATCGCATATATCTTAATTACAGGATCCTTTGTTGGTCTCGCTTTGGCGCTGTACTACGCCCTCAAAACCGTCAAGCTGATCTAGTATTTCCATTGCATTGATTAAATTCTGCGTGAAACCATCTTGATGTAAGGGTTTTGCGCAGAATTTTTTATGAAGATAATTTCTGGGCGATCGCCACACAGGTTTGAAACGTCGCAGTCGTCTTAATGGCCTGTGGTTCTAGGTGCGTCGCAACGGCTGGGTAGCCTTCTGAGTAAAGGGCTGTAATAAGGCGATCGCGCTTTGGGATATCCACTTTAGAATGACGACCAATCTCCCCCAAGGTAAAAAAATAGGGCGGAAACGGAATTTCTCCCGTCATGAGATCCAGCAGATCCTTCCGATCTTGCCAATCCCACTGCTGAGCTAAATTTCCCATGCAGGTTAGAGCCTCTAAATCATGGAGCGGGCCAAGCCAAAGCGGGCCACTCAGGGTGAGCGGAATAGGCGTTTCATGATGGTTACAAACTGCACGGCTCAGTCCGCGCCAAGCCACCGCTTCGGAGTGTCCGCAAGGGTGGCAGTGCCCTATAAAACCGGACAAATCCTCTAACCAGTGATGGGCTTTGACCAGACGTACCATGACGCGGTAGGTTTGGCCTTGAAAATAGGAGAAGAGAGGGGCGATCGCAAACCCCTGCATCACAGCCTGCTGGGACACCGCGCCCAATAACAGCCGTAGCCCCTGCTCATGGGTGGCAGGATGGGCACGGGCATAGGCTCCAAAATGGCGAAGGCTGGCGGCTGGGTTATGGCCTTCACAGGTGCGGCTGTCAGTACTCGTCAAATACATCAGCCCGTTTAAGCGCGTCGCCCGCACACAGTCCGTGAGGAATGCAGCAGGGCTACCAAAACAATCTAAATCCACCAAATCAAAATAGCGTCGCTGCCCCAGACAGTCTTGCAGTACATGGCGCACAGATTCCGTCGTCACATGGATCTGCCCTGAGCGAAGCTGTGCCTTTAAATTTTGCCGAAGAACCGCCGCAATCTCTGGATTTGCCTCATTCACCCATAGCCAATCGGCCTTCGCTTCTAGGGCATACCGCAGGGCGCGGATACCACATCCACTCATTCCATCTAGTACTTCAAGTCGTGGATTCTGATGCCGATAAACCGCTGCCGCTAGTACACCCAAATCACGGGCAATCAGTGTTTCTGGTCTAAAAAAAGCGGCACCCACTTGAAACCGCGCAGCTCTTTCTTGGTGCCAATCCGTCAGCGGCACAGTTGAGGGTTCTACCACAATCTCTATTCTGCTTCTAGGGGAGCCATCGTCAGCCCAGCTCGTAGGAGCTGTTCGTGGTAAAGCTCTGCCTGCTCCTGTGGCCCTACCCAGACGATCGCCAGTCCTTCAAAATGCACCTGATTGGTGAGTTCCACGGCATGTTCTGGCGTCATCTTAGGAATATAGGTAATCAGGCATTTTGCCACATGCTCAAAGGTATTAAAGTCATCATTGAGCACGATGATTTTGTAATTTGGATAGGGCACCCGAGTGGTTTGACGGTCTTTTTCAATATTGGGTGCCGTAATCGTGCTGGCCTGTGCGATCGCAGTAATCATACTCAACAAGACACAACCTAGAGGGAATAGGGCTAAGGTGAGGAATCTTGGTGGGCAACTCCTTTGCACCTTAGCCCTGATTTTAGCGCGGATTCTCAGACCCATCGGGCCATCGACTAGACCGCTAAGGTACCTGGCGCATAGCAGCCCGGAGTCAGAGATTGGTCAATCAAGGACTGCGCCCCCACGATGGTTCCTGCCACAATTTTTGCCTTTGGGCCAATAAATGCACCTGCGCCAATAAAGCAAGGCCCAGAGAGTTGCGCCTGCGCATCCACCTTGGCAGACTTCGACACCCACACCGAGGGACTTACTTCGATCGCCTCTTGGGCTAAGTCAGAAGGCATTTGCCCCGTCAGCATATCGAGCTGACCTTGGAGATATTTGGCAGGGGTGCCTAAATCCATCCAATAGCCGTCCCAGATAAACCCTGTGACGCGCTTTTGTTGCGCCAGCAAATCAGGAAACACCCGTCGCTCAAAGCTCAGGGGCTGATCGGCGGCATATTCGGCAAACACATTGGGATTCAAGATATAGGTTCCGGCATTGACGGTATCAATCCCAAGCTGAGCTGCCTCTTCTGCGGTGGGTTTTTCTCGAAAGGCTTTAATAGGCTTTGCATCAGCAGGCCATGTTTCAGCAGTCTTTGCCCCCTCAATTAGTTCTACCAAGCCAAAGGCCGTCGGGTCTTCCACCCGCGTCAGCGTCAGCGTTGCATCGGCTTGGGTCTCCAGGTGGGTTTTAATCAGCGCCTTGAGGTCTAGATCGGTCAAAATATCGGCATTAAAAACAATCAGGGGTTCCCCTGTGTAGTAGGGTTCCGCCAATTTCATGGCTCCGGCTGTATCTAGGGGCGTATTTTCTAAGACATAGCGAATCTGCACCCCAAAGGCCGATCCATCTCCAAAATAGTCTTGGATTTGAGCGGCTTGGTACTGAACATTCATCAAAATGTCAGTTACACCCGCCTCACGGCAACGATCTACCATCCAGGTGAGGAAAGGACGGTCTAAAAGGGGCAACATAGGTTTAGGGCTGCGGTGGGTCAACGGCGCTAACCGTGTGCCTTTTCCGCCAGCAATAATGACAGCTTGCATAGGTATTGCTCAAATGTTTTTAGATCAAAGGGCTTGTAGAAACAGTTGAATTGTGTAGAATCATAGCGTTGCTTTGCAAAGAACAGGTAAAGCAGTACAGTCATCCCCAACTCATCCCAATCTGCGGTAATCGGAGTTCCAGTGGTAAGAGGCGTTAATTCAGCGACCGGTCGGCAGCCTATTTCATCCTCTCGCAGTCATGAGCAAGGGGCAGCAGCAATTGCCGTCCCTCACCTTCGCAAACGGGCGCTGCGATCCTTCAGTTGGACGCTTGTATTTGCAGGGGTTGTGGCAGTGTCTGCCAGCCTAGGGGCAACCATCGCACTGCTCACACCACTGAACTTTGCCCAACAATCAGGAGACAACCCCGCTGGGTTTGGAGATCTGTTTAGGGATGGATTTCAGTATGGCATTTCGCGTCCGGTTAATATTCTGGTCATGGGAATTGACCAAGGCTTAGATACCTCAAATGACAAGGAAGGCGCTAAGGGTCCTAGTGATATGCTGCGTAGCCGCAGCGACACGATGCTTCTGGTGCGGCTAGATCCCGATTCCCATAAAGCTAAAGCTCTCACGATTCCCCGCGATACCCAGGTCAAAATTCCAGGGATGGGGGTTGAAAAGATTAATGCCGCCAACTGGAAAGGGGGTCCCGATCTTGCCTCTGAGGTGGTGAGTAAAACCCTCAATGGTGTTTCGGTAGACCGCTATATTCGGGTCAGCACCCTTGCATTTATTGATTTAGTGGATGTGATGGGGGGGGTTGAAATTTTTGTCCCCCAACGCATGAAGTACGATGACTTCACCCAAAAGCTCCACATTGATCTTCAGCCCGGTCTACAAACCTTAAATGGGGAGCAGGCTCAGGGGTTTGTGCGGTTTAGGCATGATGATTTAGGCGATATTGGTCGCACCCAACGTCAGCAAATGTTGCTGAAGGCGCTTCAGAAGAAATTCCAAAACCCGCTGATGTTGGCACGACTGCCCCAAATCTTTTCGGTGTTGCAGAAGCACATTGATAGCAATATGAGTTTGGGCGAAATGTTAGCGCTGGTGCAGTTTGGCATCCAAACTCAACCGAGTCAGTTCCAAATGGTGATGCTGCCAGGGCGATTTAGTACTCCTGAGGAATTTGAGCTGAGCTATTGGGTGATGGATCCGGTGGCGATGACGCGGGTGATGAAAACGTACTTTGGCGTTGACCCTGTGGAGAATTCAACGGAGTCTGTGGCGGAGAATAATTCAAAGGATGCGTCCCAGACCGATGCAGCGGATAAGGCTGATCTCAAAATTGTGGTGCAAAATGCATCAGGTGCACCGGATGGCGGGAAACGGATGGCGGATTTTCTGGTTCAGGCAGGGTTTGTAAATGTTTCGATTGATAAGGATTGGCCGGAGCCGTTAGATCAAACCCAGGTTGTGCCGCAATGGGGCAATTTAGAGGCGGCTCAGAAGCTTCAACAGACGCTAGATGGCAGCGAGGTGACGTCAGACTCTACGGGTAATCTGCGATCAGATCTGACGATTCGGGTGGGTCGGAATTGGGCGAATGAGCACCAAGTGACGCAATCTCAGCAATAACCCTATCCATCGTTTAGGGTTTCTGGGGCATATTTCTCCCAGAGTCGGCGTAGTTTATGGCTAAATTGGTTGTGGACGTCTAGGTCGAGATGATCATGCAATCTTCGCCGTAGGGGAGGATTTCGCGGAACAGCCAGAAGGTGCTCGATACATCCCGAAGCACTCGTCTGACTTGGCGTTGATT
>JANLSD010000176.1:0-5162 GCA_031362245.1 Acaryochloridaceae cyanobacterium OTE_25_metabat_464
GCGCCCGCTGACGCCCCCGCCTCCACAGCCACGCTATACATCGAACCTCTCCGACCGTTTTTGTATGAATCCCTCTGGAATTTGATGGTGTTTGGCCTGTTGCTCACCCTATTTGTTCGGTTTCCCAAGGCCAAACGGGGGACGTTGTTTTTGGTCTATGCGATCGCCTATAGCATTGGCCGCTTCTGGATTGAGGCCCTGCGCACCGACAGCCTCATGGTAGGCCCCCTCAAAATGGCGCAAATGGTGAGCCTTGTGGGCATTGTCTTTGGTAGCGTGGGTCTGATTTGGCTATACCTCCTGCGCCGACCCTTGCCCGATACCGCGCCCAAACAAACCCCGCTAGGCTACTAACATGAGTGATGCTCTTAGCCCAGCCGTCTATATTGTGGGCGCTGGCCCTGGCGATCCTGAACTGCTCACTCTCAAGGCCCATCGCCTGCTGTCCCAAGCCGATGTAGTGCTCTATGCCGACTCCCTCATTCCAAAACAGGTGTTGGAGGCGGTGAAGCCCAGCGCCGAGGTGATTCAAACTGCCAACAAAACCCTCGAAGACATTCTGCCGATCTTGATTGATCGGGTGCGATCGCGCCATCAATCCGTTGTGCGGCTCCAGTCCGGCGACCCAAGCCTCTACAGCGCCGTCCATGAACAAATCCAGGCATTGTCCGAGGCAGAAATTCCCTTTGAGGTGATTCCTGGGATTAGTACATTCCAGCTCGCTGCCGCACGGCTCCAGGTCGAGCTAACGGTGCCAGAACTGGTGCAGACCATCATTTTGACCCGCATCAGCGGACGAACCACCATGCCCGCGACCGAAGAACTGGCAAGTCTTGCGGCCCATCAAGCCAGCTTATGTCTGTACCTGAGTGCTCGTCATGTAGAAGCCGCCCAGGCTAAACTTTTGGCCCACTATCCTACAAAAACCCATGTTGCCATTTGTTTTCGCCTTGGCTGGCCCGATGAACAGCTTTGGGTGGTGCCCCTAGAGCAGATGGCAGAAGTGACCAGAACACAGCATTTAGAACGCACCACGATGTATCTGATTAGTCCTGCGCTCAATCCTGGTGGGGCTAAAGGGGCGCGATCACGGCTCTACCATCCTGACCATGCCCATCTGTTTCGTCCTGACTTAAGCAGACTAAATTCTGAAAAAATAGAAAAGACCTGATCTTTTCTGAATCGACAAACCCGAGGCTTACCCTCAGAATGCAGGGGTTAAGTGTTTTTGCAGTTTCTGCAAACCCTTACATTCGTTACTCAAGATAGCCAATATCCGCCTGTAATAAGCCCCGCCGTGGTCTCATTGCAGGCTGTTTCTTTAAAAGACGCCTATCTACACCTTGTCTTTACTGTCAGTTTGTTTAGGAACGTTTAGCCTTCGTTCTCCCTGGGTTAGCGCCTAACAAATGTGAAGGGCTACGCTTTTGCACTAAACGTAATAGAATGCATTCCAATGAGTCGCCCTAGGAGATTCTACGTAGCCTGAATCTCTCAGGGTGTTTTGCTCAAGTTTAGGTGAGGAGTTTGAATTTATGAAACAGCTTATTCAAAAGGCTTTACGATGTGCGCCTAGCCCCCGCGCTGCGATCGCACTCTCTATGACCGCATTACTGGTTGGCTGTGGCACCCCAGGCGCTGGCGGCCCCGCAGCCGACGGCGGTGGCGGCGGTAACGGTGGACTTAAGCTCGGTTCATTGCTGCCTTCCACAGGAGACTTAGGCCCCGTGGGACAACCGATGGTTTCAGTCGTCCCACTGCTGGTAGAAACAGTCAATGCATGTGGTGGTGTTAACGGTAAACCCGTAGAGCTAATCGCAGAGGATGATGAGACAGATGCCACTAAGGGCAACGCCGCCATGACTAAACTAGCGGAAGTGAATAAAGTTGCGGGTGTTGTTGGGTCTTTTGCCAGCAGCGTTTCTCAATCTGCCGTGGATGTGGCAGTACGCAATAAAGTCATGCTGGTATCGCCTGGAAGCACCAGCCCTGCATTTACCGAGCGGGCGAAAAAAGGTGATTTCAAAGTCAAAAAAGACGATGCCTTTGGCTATTGGGCGCGTACTGCCCCCTCCGATGCCTATCAAGCCCCAGCCCTGGCTCAACTTGCCATTAATAAAGGACTTAAGCGGGTTTCAACTGTAGTCATTAACAATGACTACGGCGTTGGATTTGAGAAAGAATTTGTGACCGCCTTTAAGAAACTAGGTGGCACCATCGTTAATGAAAAACCCATCCGCTATGACCCTAAAGCCGCCACCCTAAATAGTGAAGCGGAGGCTGCCTTTAAGGGCAAACCCGATGGCGTTGCGGCGGTGCTCTACGCAGAAACGGGCAGTTTGTTGCTGAAGGCGGCCTATGAAGGGGGGCTGATGAAAGGATCGCAAGTTCTGCTCACCGATGGGATGAAGTCCGATGATTTGGCCAAACAAGTGGGTAAGACCAAAGACGGCAAGTTTATTGTCGAAGGCATTAGTGGGACGATTCCTGGTGCAAATGGCAAAGCACTGGAGGCTTTAAATAAACTCTGGCAATCCAAGAAAAACAGTGCACCTCCTTCCTATGTACCTCAATCTTGGGATGCAACGGCATTGCTGGTGCTGGCAGCTCAGGCGGCTAAAGCCAACACGGGTGAAGGCATTGCTGCTAATATCCGTGCGGTTGCGTCTGGCCCTGGAGAGGAGGTCTCGGATGTTTGTAAGGGGCTAGAGCTTTTGAAGGCGGGCAAAAAGATTAACTACCAAGGTGCGAGCGGCAACGTAGACATTGATGAAAATGGCGATGTTTTGGGTGTCTATGATGTGTGGCAGGTGCAGCCCGATGGGAAGACCAAGACTGTTGGTACGGTGGTACCGCCAAAATAGGTCTACTGAATCATCCCAACCAGAATTAATCTTCTTCCCTCCTCATTGGAGGGAGCTGAAGGGGGAAGAAGATTTGTTTACCCAAGACGTCAATTTTCTTGGATAGACATAGATGCTATGAGCAATTCAGAGCACCCCCCCTGGACTGGCATCGCCGTTTTGCCGTGAACGACAACAATCGTGTCAATTGAGATTGGGTCTAAATGGGTGTGACTTGATTAATGGGTGTAAATGGGTGTAGTAATGACAAATGATTACTACATCATCACTTCAAATCACCCCTGAGCTTCTTATACTCGTTGCCGAGATCGATGAATTTAAGGGCGCATGGCGAGCATTGGGGACACTTGCACCCGATCGCCTCTCCGCCCTTCGTCGCGTTGCAACCATTGAGAGTATCGGTTCATCCACTCGCATTGAAGGGAATCGTCTGAGCGATCACGAGGTTGAGCGCCTGCTAGCCAATCTAGAGATCAAGACCTTTGCGTCGCGGGATGAACAGGAAGTTGCGGGTTACGCCGAGGTAATGGAAACCGTTTTTGCGGCGTGGAGCGAAATACCACTGACAGAAAATCATATCCAGCAGCTTCATCGAGATCTTCTGCGGTACAGCGATACAGACGAATGGCATCGAGGTAGATACAAGACGACCTCTAACAGCGTTGCTGCCTTTGATGACAGGGGGCAGCAGGTGGGAATTGTCTTTGAGACCGCAACCCCATTTGAAACACCCAGGCTGATGGAAGAACTGGTTGCTTGGTTTAATGAAACGCTCGCGCAGCGTGCACTCCATCCGCTTATCGCCATTGGAATTTTTGTCGTTGTATTCTTAGAAATTCACCCGTTTCAAGATGGAAACGGTCGCCTCAGTCGGATTCTGACAACGCTGCTTTTGCTTCAGGCAGGTTACGCCTATGTCCCGTACAGCTCCCTCGAAAGCGTTATCGAACAAAGTAAAGAGAACTATTATCTGGCGCTACGCCGCACCCAAGGCACGATTCGTACCGAAGCACCAAACTGGCTTCCTTGGTTGCTATTCTTCTTGAAAGCCCTAACTCGTCAGATGCAACTGCTGCGCGTAAAGGTTGAACGCGAAAAGATGCTCCTGATAAATTTGCCCGATCTGTCGATCCAGATTCTGGACATTCTCAAAGCTCGGGGCCGGATTACCATTGGCGAAGCAGTCGTGATTACAGGGGCGAATCGCAATACGTTAAAACCACATTTTAAGCATCTACTTGAACAAGGCTTAATTGAACTTCATGGGCGAGGTCGAGGGGCTTGGTATGGTCTTCTCTAAAAATTCCATTAAAAGTTGGTGAATTTTGCCAAAATCATTAAAACTGGAGAGAGTCATCCCTTCATAGGCTTGCCATGCCAGTTGCGTCTTCCCCCGCTCTACAAAATCCTACCTGCCATCGCACCCCTTCCGGCTTGACCATTATTGCTGAGCAGATGCCCATTGAGGCCGTCAACTTCAGCCTCTGGGTTCCTATTGGCTCTGCTGTGGAGACGGATGACATCAATGGTATGGCTCACTTTTTAGAGCATATGGTGTTCAAAGGGACTCAAGCCCTAGCCCCTGGAGTCTTTGAGCAAAAGGTAGAGCAGTGCGGCGGCATGACTAACGCCATGACCAGCCAAGACTACACCTGTTTTTACATTACAACTGCGCCCCAGGACTTTAAGGCGATCGCCCCCCATCAACTCGATCTCGTCCTCAACGCCGCCATCCCCGAGGCAGAATTTGACCGTGAGCGTCAGGTGGTGCTTGAAGAAATCCGTCGTTCTAAGGACAACATTCGCCGCTGTGTGTTTGCCCATGCTACGGAGCTGGCTTTTGACCGTTTGCCTTACCGTCGTCCGGTGTTAGGCCCAGCGGGCGTCATTGAAACCCTCAGTGCCGAGCAGATGCGGCAGTTTCACCGTCAGTGGTATGCGCCCTCTAACCTAACAGCGGTGGTGGTGGGTAATTTACCTGTGGAAGAAATGGTGGCAACTCTAGAGCAGCAGTTGGAGTCCTCTGGCCCTGCGACTGGACGAGTATCGCCCACTTCGCTAGAGCCGGAATCTGCTTTTACGCAAGTCCAGCACCATGAAATCCAGGACGATCGCCTGACTGAAGCTCGGCTGATGCTGATGTGGCGGGTTCCAGGCATCCAGGCCCATGAGGAAACCTATGGGCTGGATGTTTTGGCACGGATTCTAGGATCGGGGAGAACGTCACGGCTTGTGAAGGATCTGCGGGAAACGCGAGGGTTGGTGACGCACATTGGGGTTAGCAATATGACCCATGTG
>JANLSD010000178.1:0-13533 GCA_031362245.1 Acaryochloridaceae cyanobacterium OTE_25_metabat_464
AAGTTTCTTCATCGAGTTTGGGGACACGATTTACGCCGATGTACCTTCCCCCGACCTCAAAAATCCCGATGGCACCGAGAAAGCTCAAGCCACAACATTGGACGATTACCGGACGAAGCACAATGAAGTTTATTCCGAGCGATATGGAAAAAATACTTGGAGCGATCTTCGGGCTTCGACCTCAATCTTGGCAACCATTGACGATCATGAAGTGACCAATGACTTTGCAGGCGGTGCAACCATTAGTTCCGATCTTCGCTTTCAGACGACTCCCGCTGATGCCACTAGCACAAAGCTGATTAACGATTCAGCGCTGTACGACAATGGATTGCAGGCGTTTCAAGAATACAATCCGGTTCGCGACCAGTTTTATACCACGCCTGCCGATGCTCGTACCGATGGTGAACACAAACTTTACCGTTACAACACCTTCGGGAAAGACGCAGCCACGTTTGTTTTAGACGCACGTTCCTTCCGAGACACTGAACTCCCTGGTGTTGTTGATACCGCTAACCCCACTCAGGTCGCCACCTTTTTGACAAAGTCCTTTGACCCCACCCGCACGATGTTGGGCAAACAGCAGGTGCAGGATCTTAAAAATGACCTACTCAATGCTCAAACAAACGGTGTGATCTGGAAATTTATTACTATTCCAGAACCGATTCAGAATTTAGGGGTACTGGCAGCGGGCGATCGCTACGAGGGCTACGCGGCTGAACGCACCGAAATTCTCAAGTTCATCAACGACAACAACGTCAGTAACGTTGTCTTTGTGAGCGCCGATATCCACGGGACTTTGGTGAACAACCTCACTTATCAAACGGCTCCAGGTCAGGCTCAAATCGCCACCAGCGCCTTTGAAGTGGTGACGGGTTCTGTGGCCTATGATGCACCCTTTGGGCCAACGGTTGCTCAAATTGCCGCTGCCATTGGCCTTCTGACCCCAGCCCAAAAGGCACAGTACGACGCGCTGCCTAACGCTGGCAAAGACGCGTTCATTAAAAATATCGTCAATTCCGGCTTGACACCCTTAGGGTACGACCCTGTGGGGTTAGACAATAATCTCCCCCAAGCCAACGGATTGATTAACGCCAAGTTACTGCAAGGCGATTACGTCGCCACCCAAACCTATGGCTGGACGGAGTTTAATATTGACCAGCAAACCCAAAAACTAACCGTCACAACCTATGGCATTGACGCCTATACCCGCGATCAATTAGACGCAAATCCTTCTGCCATTACTGGTTTACAGTCCAAGGTTGTGAGTCAGTTTGAAGTCACTCCCACGACGGTGGATTTGGAGTTAACGCAAACCGTAGACAAAGCTACGCCCCAAGTCGGGGACTCGGTGGTTTTGAGCATCACGATCGCCAACAAAGGTGCAGCCGCCGCCACAGGCATTAAGGTCAAAGACCTGCTGCCCAAGGAATTTTCTTTTGTGAGCGCAGACCAAGCGCTTTACAACAGCCAAACGGGGATTTGGGATGTCGCTAATTTAGCCGCCAACGGCACCACCACCCTCAAGGTCACGGCAAAAATCAATACCCCTGGGGTACTCAAAAACACCGCTGAGATTGTCGCAGCCGATCAGACAGACATTGATTCCACCCCCAACAACAGCAAATTAGGTGAGGACGATATGGCAACAACTTCCATTACAGCGGCCCCTGGCGCTACGCTCAAAGGCTTTGCTTCGCTCCCCGCTGACTCCTTCGCCGATGGGCCTGCTTCTGGAAGTGCGGTTGCCAATCCCACCAATGGCAGAACCACACCCTTTCCAAAACAGCCCATCCAAGGCTTTAGTGCGGTGCAGGTTGCCGATGCGAATTCCTTCTACTTCATGCCGGACAATGGCTACGGCGCAAAGGGCAACAGCGCGGATTTCTTGCTGAGAATCTACAAAGTCGATCCAAGTTTCCGTGGTGCTGAACCCAATGGCGATAGCAGTGTCAACGTTCAAAGCTTCATCCAGCTCTCTGACCCTGACAAAAAAGTTCCGTTCAAGATTGTCAATGACAGTACGGGCGATCGCCTCCTCACGGGCGCAGATTTCGACATTGAATCCTTTGATATTGCCGCCGATGGCACCCTATGGTTTGGCGAAGAATTTGGCCCCTATATCCTACACACTGACGCCACGGGTAAGGTTCTAGAAGCGCCCATCCCCACTCCTAATGCGCCTAAACTCAATACCCTGAGTGGAAAAGCGCCCATTGTGATTGGGCATCGGGGGGCGAGTGGCGATCGCCCTGAGCATACGTTGGCTTCTTACCAACTGGCGATCGAGCGGGGTGCTGACTTCATTGAGCCAGATTTGGTTGTGACCAAAGATGGTGTGTTGATTGCCCGTCACGAACCGGACATTTCAGGCACCACCGATGTCGCCAGCCATGCTGAATTTGCGAATCGCAAAACCACCAAAATGCTGGATGGCGAGGCGGTGACAGGCTGGTTTGCAGAAGACTTCACCCTTGCCGAGATTAAAACCCTACGGGCCGTGGAACGGCTTTCTTTCAGAGAACATACCTTTGATGACGTGTTCCAAATCCCCACCCTGGACGAAATCATCGCCCTGGTGAAGCAGACCGAAAAAGATACAGGCAAAAAGATTGGGATTTACCCAGAAACCAAGCACCCCACCTACTTTGCAGATAAAGGCTTCAACACGAGTCAGTTGCTAGTAGACAACCTGGTCAAGAATAACTTCACTGATCCCAGTCGAATTTTCATCCAGTCCTTCGAGGTGAGCAATCTAAAGGCGCTGCACAATACAATTCTGCCGAAAGCAGGCTTAAGCATTCCGCTTGTGCAGCTAATCGATGCTTACGATGTCGCGGATGATGGCACGCTTCTGTATCAGGATGTCAACGCTCGTCCCTACGATTTTGCGGTTGCAGGCAACACCCGTACTTACGGTGATTTGATCACTCCCGCAGGACTGTCAGAAATTGCAACCTACGCGAATGCCATTGGGCCTTGGAAGCGGCAGATTGTGTCCGTCAAAATAGTGGATAACAATGGTGATGGTAAGGCTGATGACCTCAATGGTGATGGTGTCATCAACGATGCAGACAAAGTCACGCTACCCCCTTCGTCATTAGTCAGCGATGCGCACAATGTGGGTCTTCTGGTGCATCCCTATACGTTCCGCAACGAGGCACGTTACCTTGCGTCTGACTACGGTGGCAACCCAGAGAACGAGCTAAAACAATTCATCAATCTGGGTGTGGATGGCTTCTTTGATGATTTTCCTGGGACGGGAGATTTGGCGCGCGATCGCATCACAGCCCCCTTTGTCCGCTCGCCTCAAAATCCAGATGTCCTCAAACAGCCCACCTTTGGTACCCTCAACGGTCAAGCACCCATGGTAATTGGACATCGGGGTGCCGCAGGGGAGCGACCCGAACATACTCTCGCCGCCTACAAAGTTGGGATTGCGGGAGGCGCAAACTTCATTGAGCCGGACTTGGTGGTTACGAAAGATGGCGTTCTCATTGCCCGTCACGAACCCATGCTCGCGGTCGTTAATTTAAATCCAGATGGAAGCATTCAGTTAGACGCGAACGGAAAGCCCGTCCTCAACACCACCAATACCAGCACCGATATTTACACCCACCCTGAGTTTGCAGATCGGCTCAAGGTCAAGACCTTAGACGGCGTTAAGGTTGGGGGCTGGTTTGCCGAGGACTTTACCTTAGCTGAAATCAAGACCATTAATGCGATCGAGCGTCTGCCTGCCCTGCGCGGCACCACCTACGACAAAGATAATCTCAAAATCCCCACCCTGGATGAAATTATCGACCTCGTGAAGCAGTACGAAAAAGAAACGGGCATCAAGATTGGGATTTACCCCGAAACCAAACACCCCACCTACTTCTCGCAGCAAGGCTTCAACACCAGTCAGCTATTAATTGATTCTCTAGTCAAGAACAACTTTACTGACCCTAGCCGTGTTTACATCCAGTCCTTTGAGGTCAGCAACCTGCAAAACCTCAAAAACACGATTATGCCTGGGGCGAAGGTCAACATTCCCCTGATCCAACTCACAGGGAACTCCGGCAAACCCTACGACTTTGTGGTTAACAACGACAGTCGAACCTACGCTGACTTGGTAAGCCCTACAGGTCTTGTAGATGTCGCCAAGTACGCCACAGGCATTGGCCCAGATAAGCGTCAGATTGTCCCTGCCAGCACGGTAGACAAAAACGCAGACGGAAAACCCGACGACCTCAACAATGATGGGCAGATTAGCGACGCTGATCGCATCACGGGCACGCCTACAACCCTCATCCAAGATGCGCACAAGGCAGGGTTGATGGTGCATCTTTATACCCTTCGTAGCGATCCGTTCTTCCTGGCTTCTAACTATCAAAACGATCCGACCAAAGAGTACAAACAGTTCATCGATCTTGGTGTCGATGGGTTCTTTACGGATTTCCCTGACACTGGGCGATCGGTTTTGGTCAACAACTACTTTGCCGGAACGGGCTACACCGACGGCACCCAGCCTTACTACGGCAACGAGATTGTTTCAAACCTAGGCCGCTCCAATGGGTTTGAGGGCATGGCGATTAGCCTGGACAAGAAAACCCTCTATCCGTTGCTAGAGGGCACTGTCTTTGGAGATCCCGTCAATGCGCTGCGAGTATACAAATTCGATGTCGCATCGTCGCAATTCCAGGGCTTATTGGGCTACTACCGCAAAGAAGATCCTGCCAACTCGATTGGTGACTTCACCGTCATTAACCAGAACGAGTATCTAGTCATTGAGCGGGATAACGGACAAGGCCCCACGGCTAAGTTCAAAAAGATCTTTAAGGTAGACCTTTCCCAAAAAGACAAGGATGGCTACTTTGCCAAGGAAGAGGTGGTTGACCTGCTTAATGTTAAAGATCCAAACGATCTCAACAAAGATGGCAGCACTCAATTTGTCTTCCCGTTCCAAACCATTGAATCGGTGGTGGTTCTGGATGCCAACACTATCTTGGTTGCCAATGACAACAACTACCCGTTTTCGATTGGACGACCTCCGGCGATCGACAACAACGAAATCATTCAACTCACGTTGGATAAACCCCTAAATCTTCCAACGCCAGTGTTGAGCGTTACCGCAACCACCCCCACTGCTACGGAATCCGATACCAAACCAGGGGTTTTCACCGTTACTCGCATTGCCAATACCAGTACAGCTCAGACCTTTAGCTACACCCTTGGCGGCACTGCAACCAATGGCGTTGACTACACCACCCTGAGCGGGACTGCCACGATTAATGCAGGGCAAACTTCCGTTGATATTTCGGTGACACCCATTAATGACCGCCTCTCGGAAGGGAATGAAGCGATCATCCTAACCTTAGGAACAGGGGCAGGGTATGTCACCAATACATCCAGCGCAGCAGCAACCGTCACCATTATTGACAATGAACCAACACCCATCGGCACATCGGGCAATGACAATCTCGTGGCGATTCCTGGTTCCAATTTTGATGGACAAAGCAATATCGTCTTTACGGGTGCAGGAAGCGATCAGGTCGATTTATCGCTTTCACCTGTTGCGAAAAACAACCGCATTAACCTTGGGACTGGAGCCGATATCATCTTCGTCAGTCAAGGCGATCGCGTGTTTGGCGGTGCGGGTAACGATACCTTTGATGCCACCGATGGTAAGGGCGGCAACCGGATGTCTGGGGGTGCAGGTGACGATGCGTTCTTCTTAGGGAAGGGCGATCGCGCTTTGGGCGGAGATGGCAACGATAAGTTCTACGTTCAGACTGGTGGTGACAACCTCCTCTCTGGGGGCGACGGCAACGACCAATTCTGGATTGTGAACGGTGAAGCACTCAGTGGGTCTAATACTGTTGTTGACTTTCAAATCGGTACGGATGTCATTGGAATCTCTGGCGCTGCAAGTCTTGGCATTTCAGCAACGACCCTCAAGTTAACCCAAGTTGGCGCTGATACCACCATCCTGTTTGGCACTCAAACCTTAGCTGTTTTGAGCGGCATCCAAACCACAGATTTGAGTTTGACGAATCCAAATCAGTTTGTCTTTGCATAGTCAAACAGCTTTCTATTCAGACAATAAATAGAAAGTGCTAACGCTTGCAGATGAAAGCTCAATACCCATTAAACATTCATGTCCCTAGGATGAAAAATTTCTATTTAGAAATTTTTCATCCTATTTTTTAACTTTATTTAACAAACGAAATCATCCAACCACAAAAGTCATTTAAGTAATTCATAACCAGACGTTAAACCTTTTACGAATCAAGTTCATATATAGTTCCAATAGTATGAATAGGATTAATGAATTTAATCTGGTCGTTTGACTTTGAGTGACGTTCATAGGGGCGATACCGTTTCAGTTCAAACCTATTGGTAAACGTTCTGCAATTTTTGCAAGACGTGGTTTCTGATGTTTTCTTCCTCAAGTTTCATCTATTTCTGAGTCTTGATCAGCTTAAACATTTGTGGGATTTTTTACGAATCATGGCTAGAAATATAATTATTTTCGTTGCTGATGGGTTGCGTCCTGGCTCAGTAAATGCTATCGATACCCCTACGTTGTTCAGCATTCGGCAAAATGGGGTGAACTTTACAGACAGTCACTCTTTATTTCCCACCTTTACAACCCCCAATGCCTCTGCAATCGCCACAGGACACTACCTCGGAGACACGGGTGATTTCAGTAACACAGTTTACACTGGCTACCCCGTTATCAACTCCAACGGCACCGTTACGCCATTTATTGAAAACGATCCGATTTTGGCGGATATCAATGCCAACTCTAATCTTGCGGATCCGGATGGAAGCTTTAGCAAAAATAACTTTCTGACCGAAGAATCAATCCTTGCCTATGCTCGGCTCAATGGCTACTCTACAGCGGCGATCGGTAAGCTCGGCCCCGTTGCAATTTTTGATGTCACCCAAGATACTCGGACGGGCGGCACCACCACTCCAAATATCACCCCCAAAACCGTCATCATTGACGACAGCACTAGAATTGACACCATTGCGAATGCTACCAACCCACCTGTGAATGGCGTGGGTTCTCAAAGTGGGATTCCACTGAGTGCGGCGATCGCCAATGACCTTAACAATGCAGGGTTAATTGGTCAAAACATCCCTGGTACAACCACTTTAGCTACGACCATTGGCAGTATTAGAAACAATCAGCCCGCTGGAAACTCGACCACAGCCGGAACCCTGAATGCCAATACTCAACAACAGCAATACTTAGCGGATGTCACCACCAAAGCCGTGTTGCCCCAGTTTGTGTCTGACATTGCCAGCAACACCTCTAAAGGGTTTGCCGCAGTTTACTGGTCAAGAGATCCAGACGGTTCTCAGCACAACAACGGGGATGCCTTTAACGCCGCCGATCCTGGCAACAACTCCCTCACCATTGGTATCAACGGCCCTACCTCCAAAAAGGGCGTTCAAGATGCCGATGCAAACCTAAAGCAGCTCATTGACTATCTCAAAGCAACCCCAGACCCCGCCAACCCTGGCAAAACTCTTTACGACAACACAGATATCTTTCTGACTGCCGACCACGGGTTCTCCACCATCAGCAAACAGGCCGTTGGGGTAACGTTTGATGCGGCTGGAACGCCAACCTATATCAAAACCACCAGCTACGCAGCTTCACTCACCTATGCGGGTGTCCATGCAGGGTTTTTGCCCCCTGGATTTGTGGCGATCGACCTTGCAAAAGACCTTGGCTCAACCCTCTTCGATCCCAACAAACCAACAGCCCCTGTCACGACCGCCAATATCAGCAATATTCAATACACCGCAGTTGACCCAGCAAAAGGTGAACTGACTACCAGTGGAAATGGAGTGATTGGCGGTAGTGGAAAGGTTGTCAATGGCGTCATTGACTCTGGGACAAAAGTTGTGGTTGCAGCCAACGGTGGCTCCGACTTGCTTTATGTGCCTAGTAACGATCCAGCATTAGTCAAACAAATTGTTTCATTTTTGGCCCAGAAAGACTACATCAGCGGTATCTTTACCGATGATAAATTTGGCGATGTCCCAGGTGCGCTCAAGCTCAGCACTATTGGCCTAGAAGGTACGGCTGAACTACCCACCCCTTCCATTGTTATCAATTTCAAAACCTTCAGCACCAACCCAAACAACCCCAACGATCCTCAAGCTCAAGTAGAAGTTGCAGACACCACACTTCAGCAAGGGCAAGGGATGCACGGCAGCTTCGGTCGGGGGGATACCTTCAATAATATGGCGGCGATCGGCCCTGATTTTAAGGCGGGTTATGTAGATAACGCCCCCGTCAGCAATGCCGATATTGTCCCCACCTTGGCTAGTATCCTCGGCTGGAATATCCCTTCTGTAGGCACTTTAAATGGACGGGTGATTAGTGAAGCCCTCGTTAACGGCCCTGCTGTTACAAATTTCAGTTCAGCCTCAGTAATTTCCACCCCTGTCAACGGGCAGTCTACAATTCTCAAAACTCAAACTGTTGGCAATACCCAATACTTTGACGTTGCCGGATTTGCAGGCGGCACCGATGGACTAGCAACCACATCCTTCAAGACGATTGGCCCTAGCAGCTCTCAGACACCCTATATATTGCCTACCGCTCCAGGTGTTCAAACCTCCGCTATTTTGACCGTTGGTGATGTGGCTCCCAATGGTTACAAACTGGCAGGCATCCCCGATGGTCTGGGTGCGTTTGATAATGGCGATGGTACCTTCACTCTATTGGTGAACCATGAAATTGGTAATACTTTAGGTGTCGCCCGCGCCAGTGGCGGTAAAGGTGCGTTTGTTTCCAGTTGGGTGATTAACAAGTCCGATCTATCTGTGGTTAGCGGCAATGACTTAATCCAAAAGGTGTATAACTGGGACGCCATCACCCAAAAATCCAATACCACCACTAGCATCATTGACTTTAACCGCTTTTGCTCCGCCGATCTGGCACCTGTCTCCGCCTTCTACAACTCGGCGACAGGGCTAGGTACCGCAGAACGTCTGTTCCTAAATGGCGAAGAAGGCGGCGCTACAGGCTATCAGGTCGCCACGGTTGCTTCTGGTGCAAATAAGGGAAGCGCCTATATCCTAGGTAAGTTCAACCTCAGTACCAATGGGTCTGGTTTAACGGGTGTAGGCGGCTGGGAAAATGCAGTAGCCAATCCTTTTGCCCAAGATAAAACCATTGTCATTGCTGACAATGATGGTGGCACCGGAATTATGAGCAATTCCGTAGCAGTCTATGTGGGCACCAAAACCAAAACGGGTACAGACGTTGAAAAAGCAGGGTTAACCAACGGAACTCTTAAGTTCGTGAATGTTACGGGCAATCCTGTTGAAATCACCGACACGACCACTCGCGCTACCAACATTACCAACGGCGCTGCCTTTACCCTCAGTGGGACTGCTTCCACCACCTTCTCCCGCCCCGAAGATGGAGCTTGGAATCCTTCCAATCCTAAACAATACTTTTTCGTCACCACGGATCGTCTAGACACTGTAAATGACGGCATTGGAACTCAGATAGGCCGCAGCCGCCTGTGGGCCTTGAATTTCACTGATATCACTAACCCCGATGCTGGCGGAACCATCGACCTGCTTCTCGATGGTTCCGAAGGGCAAAATATGTTCGACAACATTAGTGTTGATCGCTACGGACATATTACGCTGCTTGAAGATACTGGAAACGCCGCCCACAATGGCAAGGTTTGGCAGTACGATATTGCGACTGACAAGTTAAGCCAACTCACGAAGTTTGATCCTGCCCGCTTTGGTGATGTCGTGAATGGTGTTGCGACGCCTGCCACTGCACCGTTCACCATAGACGAGGAAACATCTGGTGTTATTGATGCTCAAGACATCCTAGGGCCAGGATGGTCTTTGATTGACGTGCAAGCGCACTACCCCAACGCCGATCCTAGTCTGGTTGAAGGTGGTCAGCTCTTAGCGCTCTTCAATCCCACTACCGCCAATTCTGCGGCTACTGCCAAAAATAAAGTTGCCTTTTCTGGCGTTGCGGCGGGAGATGCCACTACCAGCAGTGAAATTCTCTGGACAAGAACCGTTGATGCCGTTACAAAGCAGGGGATTCAGGCCAACCTGAATGTGCAGCTTTCCAAGGATTCTACCTTTGGCACCATTGATAAAACCTACACCAGTGTCTCTTCAGACCCCAACCGCGATTACACCGTAAAACTAGATGCGACGGGACTCCAAAGCGGTACAAAATATTACTATCGTTTTGTGACCACCGGAGGTGATACCAGCGCAGTTGGAACCTTCAAAACAGCCCTGGATGCCAATGCGGTTGCCCCCGTTCGCTTTGGCTTTAGTGGCGATGCGGATGGTCTGTTGCGTCCTTACAGTTCTACCCAAGATTTCGGAAAACTGAATTTAGACTTCTTTGGGTTCTTGGGCGACACCATTTATGAAACCGCAAGTACTGGCTCAGCGGCGACGGTCATCCCAACCACAGATGCCAATGCTTCTCAGGCGTTGGTGGATTACCACCGCAAGTATCTAGAGAACCTACAGCCCGTCAATAACGGTGGTTTCTCCAGCCTGCAAACCTTATTTGCCTCTCAAGGGAACTACACCCTGCTGGACAACCACGAGCTAGGCAACCGACAGCTTATAAATGGTGGTGCCCCGATCGCCCTCCAAACCGATCCCACTACCGTTAACCGCAACGGAACCACCAGCGTCACCCCCGCAGGAACCAACGCCTACGACACCAACACCACCGGTACTTACATTAACGACACCCTCGCCTTCAAGACCCTCGAACAGGCTTACCTAGACTACCAACCCGTTCGCGAAAACATTATCTCTGCACCAAACGATCCTCGGACGGATGGCACGCAGCAGCTTTATGAAGCGCAGCAGTGGGGCAAAAACCTCATCTACGTCAACACAGACTCCCGCACCTACCGCGATGCCCGTCTAAAGCAGGCCGATGGTACCACGGATGATACGGGTGCTCGTGCCGATAATCCCGATCGCACCTACTTTGGTAAGACCCAAGTGGCATGGATCAAGCAAACGCTTCTCGATTCCCAGAAAAATGGGACGACTTGGAAGTTTGTTGCTATTTCCGACCCCATCGATCAAATTGGGGCAATTGGTTCCGGTGAAGATGGTGGCAAGTCCCTGCTCGGCGGCTATCGGGCGGAGCGAAATGACATACTGAAGTTCATTGCAGATAACGGCATCAAGAACGTAGTCTTCCTTTCTACAGATGACCACCAAAACCGCATCAACGAGTTAACCTACCTCGACAACATCAACGACCCCACCAGCGTTAAGGTTTTGCCTGGTGCCATATCGGTTGTAGATGGGCCACTGGGTGCAACTGGGCCTAATACGATTACTGACCATAGTTTCGCCAACATTAAGTCCTTAGCCGATGGCCTTGCGACCAAGCAAACTGCTGCGGGTGTTAACCCTGTCGGTTTATCCCCCACTTTTGCAGGTCTCAAAAACGTGGTTCGTGAAGGCGACCCCAATGCCGATACATTGCGCCAAGCCGTTGACTTCTATTCTCCTGACACCTTCAACTACACCACCTTTGATATTTCCGCCGATGGCAAAACCCTGAATGTGAACGTGCAAGGGATTAACTCCTACCCAACAAACTCATTCCCAGAGCCTTCCGCAGCCAATCCGGTTCACTCAATTTTGAGCTTTAGCCTAGATGCGGCTCCTGCGGTTCTGAGCGTTGCTGCACCCACTAACACTGCCACAGAAACCAACAGCACCCCAGGCACGTTTAGAGTTACAAGCGATATTCCAGCTAATGTTCCTCTCACGTTTGGGTACACCGTTGGCGGCACTGCAACCAATGGAAGTGACTACACTTCCCTCACAGGTACTGCAACCATCGCCGCAGGTCAATCATCGGTAGACATTGCAGTAACGCCCGTTGACGATGTTATTGCTGAGGGCAATGAAACCGTCACCTTAAAGTCAGGAACCGGAGCAGGTTACGTTACCAACGCCTCCAGTTCTGTGGCGACTGTCACCATCATTGACAATGAGCCAGCACCCATCGGCACGATCAGCAATGACAATCTCGTCGCCATTCCTGGTTCTAATTTTGATGGGCAAAGCAGCATCGTCTTTACGGGTGCAGGAAATGATCAGGTCGATTTAGCGCTTTCACCCGTTGCCAAGAACAACCGCATTAACCTTGGCGCTGGAACCGATTCCATCTTCGTCAGTCAAGGCGATCGCGTGTTTGGCGGAGCGGGTAACGATACCTTTGATGCAACGGATGGCAGAGGCGGCAACCGGATGTCTGGCGGTGCTGGAGACGATGTGTTCTTCTTAGGGAAGGGCGATCGCGCTTTAGGCGGAGACGGCAACGATAAATTCTACGTCCAGACTGGCGGAGATAACTTGTTGTCTGGTGGAGTAGGAAACGACCAATTCTGGATTGTGAATGCGGAGTTACCCAGCAGATCTAATACCATTCTCGACTTTCAAGTCGGTACGGATGTGATTGGTATCTCTGGCGCTGCCAGCCTAGGGATCTCTGCAACAACCCTCAAACTCAATCAAGTGGGTGCGGATACAACCATCACCTTTGGCAGTCAAACCTTGAGTGTTTTGAGCGGCATTCAATCGACAGACTTAAACTTGAGCAATTCCAATCAATTTATTTTTACCTAATGAAGTAATATCCAAAAAGCTGAGGACATTTTTATTAGGAGATTGTAATTTTAAGCGAAAAATTAAATCAAATAATACTCTAAATTAAAGAAGTAAAAGCTATACATAGCTTTTACTTCTTTCTTATGGGCATCAGTTTAAGACGGGACAGTTTGCATAGCGGTCTTTTTGGAGATTTTAGGTTTTAAGGTACGTCTTGCTCTAGGTAAGTCACCCATATTCAGAACAATCGGCACTGGTTCCGCTAGGTGGGATAAATAATCCTTTTATCGCAAGGGTTTCGGTGTTTCGGCTGGGAATTTATGAATGAATAGCTCAAATGAAGAATTGGGGTATTGAGCCGTTTGAGCCTGAGAATCCCATCATCTTAGCTTCAGCATAAATTCTTGCATCCTTTGCAGAAAAGGCTTTCTGCTTCCAATTCAGCGGAACCAGTGCCAACTTCATGGGCGAGGTCGAGGGGCTTGGTATGGTCTTCTCTAAAAATTCCATTAAAAGTTGGTGAATTTTGCCAAAATCATTAAAACTGGAGAGAGTCATCCCTTCATAGGCTTGCCATGCCAGGTGGCAACGCTAGAGCAGCAGTTGGAGTCCTCTGGCCCTGCAACTGGGCGGGTATCGCCAACCTCGCTGGAGCCTGAGCCTGCTTTTATGCAAGCTCAGCACCATGAAATCCAGGACGATCGCCTGACTGAAGCGAGGCTGATGCTGATGTGGCGGGTTCCGGGTATCCAGGCCCATGAGGAAACCTATGGGCTGGATGTTTTGGCACGGATTCTAGGATCGGGGAGAACGTCACGGCTTGTGAAGGATCTGCGGGAAACGCGAGGGTTGGTGACGCACATTGGGGTTAGCAATATGACCCATGTG